>JBPCQE010000148.1:0-2863 GCA_050998435.1 Sphingomicrobium sp.
AGAGCCGCTATTCCGAGCATTGGCCGAACCTGCAGTCCGTCCAGGCGCGCTACGGGGTCGACCCGGCGGTGCTGATGGCGATCTACGGCCACGAGACCAGCTACGGATCGATCACCGGCAACTTCGACCTTGTCGAGGTCCTCGCGACCCTGGCCTACGAAGGCCGCCGGCGGCAGATGTTCGAGACCGAGTTCATCGCCACCTTGAAACTGATCGACAATGGCGTGTCGCGGGCGCGTCTTCGCGGCAGCTATGCGGGGGCCACCGGCTATCCGCAGTTCATGCCGACCGCGGCTCTGCGTCTGCGGGTCGACGGCGACGGCGACGGCTACGCCAACATCTGGTCGAACGAGGTCGACGGGCTTGCCTCGATCGCCAATTATTTGCGCGACGCGGGCTGGAAACCGGACGTCCAGTGGGGAATCGCGGTGCACGTCCCCACGACCCTCAATCGCAATGCGGTTCGAAGCATGTTGAACGCGCCGCGCTGCCCGATCGTCCACAAGCGCCACAGCCGCTGGCTGTCGATGCGCGAGTGGCGCTCGCTGGGAGTGGTGCCGCTCGGCCGGACGCTTCCGGAGACTGAAATGGCGACTCTGATCGAGCCCGACGGGCCGGGATCGAGAGCCTATCTCTTGACCACCAACTATCGGGCGATCCTCGATTATAATTGCTCGAACTATTACGCTTTGTCGGTCGGACTGTTGGCGGACGCGATCGCCCAGCGTTGACGAGCGCTGAAGTCTCTCGCGCAACCTGAGTTCGGGCGATAGACGAGGACCATGACTCGCCCAATCTTGCTAACCGCAACCGCCGCCCTCACCCTCGCCACCGCCGCGCCCGCCAAGGCGCCGCAATATGAGACCGCCGCTCCGATCGCTTATCTGCTCGACCTGTCGTCGGGGGCCGAGCTGTTCGCCAAGAACGCCGACCAGCGGATCCCGCCGGCATCGATGGCCAAGATGATGACCACCGAGCTGGCGTTCGAGCTGATCGACCGCGGCCAGCTGGCGATGACCAAGATGTGCACGGTTCGGCCGGAGACCTGGCGGGCGTGGCACGGGCCGCAGGCGGGTTCGACCATGTTCCTGTCGGTGAACGAGCAGGTCAGCGTCGAGAATTTGCTGCACGGCATCGTCACTCTGTCGGGCAACGACGCGTCGGTGGTGCTGGCCGAGTGCATCGCCGGGACAGAGCCGGCGTTCGCCGACCAGATGAACGCGCTGGCGAGGAAGCTCGGCCTCAAGAACAGCAATTTCGGCAACAGCAACGGCTGGCCCGACGAAGGGAAAACCTACGTCACCGCGCGCGACCTCGGGACTCTGGCCCGGGCGACGATCGAGCGACACCCCAAGCTCTACAAGCAATTCTACGGCCAGCCGAGCTTCACCTGGGGCAAGACTTTGGGGTCGGGGCAGGCGATCACCCAGGGCAACCGCAACCCCATCCTCGGCAAGGTCGCGGGCGCCGACGGCCTCAAGACCGGCCACACCGCCGAGGCCGGCTACGGATTCACCGGATCGGCCGAGCAGAACGGGCGGCGGCTGGTGATGGTCGTCGCCGGCCTGTCGAGCTGGAACCAGCGGGTCGAGGAATCGGCGCGCCTGATGAGCTGGGGCTTTGCCGCCTGGAGCGCCAAGCCGTTGTACCGAGCGGGAGCGAAGGTCGGCACCGCCCGGGTCCAATTGGGCGACGACGGGGAGGTCGATTTGGTCGCTCCGCGCAACCTCGCGGTCTCCGTTTCGGCCGGGCTCGCGAATGGCCAGACGAAGCTCAAGATCCGCTATCGGGGCCCGCTCAAGGCGCCGATCGCCAAGGGGCAGCATGTCGCCGACCTCGTCGTCGTCACCGGCGACACCCCGCCGCAGGTGGTGCCGCTCGCCGCCGGCGAGGCGATCGGCGAGGCGGGCTTTTTCGGCCGCATGTGGGTCGGCCTCAAGCAGCTCTTCGGGATGGCGTGACAGGCAAGTTCATCAGCTTGGAAGGCGGGGAGGGGGTCGGAAAGTCCACCCAAGCCGCGGCGCTCGCCGCGGCGCTCCGCGACCGCGGCCTCGAGGTGATCGAAACGCGCGAGCCAGGCGGAAGCGAAGGCGCCGAGAAGATCCGCGAGCTGCTGCTGACCGGCGACGAGGACCGCTGGGGAGCGCAAGCGGAAGCGCTGTTGTTCGCGGCCGCTCGAACCGACCATGTCGACAAGGTGATCCGACCCGCGATCCAGGCGGGAAAATGGGTCGTGTCCGACCGCTTCCTCGACAGCTCGCTGGCTTACCAGGGCGGTGCGGGAGGGCTGGGAATCGAGGCCGTGCGGGCGATCAACGCGTTCGGGATCCGGGAATGGTTTCCCGACCGAACGCTGGTGCTTGCACTGGCCGAAGGCGGCGCCCGCGCCCGGGCCCGCGACAATGAGGAAAGCGACCGCATCGGTGGCCGTCCCGAAGGCTATCATCAGAAGGTCGATCTCGCCTTCCGGCAGATCGCCGCCGAGGAAGCCGGCCGAGTGCGCATCGTCGACGCATCGGGCGAGCCTGGCGAAGTCACCGAACGCCTGCTCGGCGAGATCGCGGACTTGTTGCTGTGATCGCCGGCCACGACAAGGCCGTCGCGCAGTTCGAAAGCGCGTGGCGGGCAGAGACTCTCCACCATGCGTGGCTGCTGGCCGGCCCGAGGGGCGTCGGCAAGGCGCATTTCGCGCGCGCCGCCGCGACTCGAGTGCTGGCGGACGCCGCCGGCCCGCCGGTCGGCCTGCCGGGGCTGGAGACGCCCGAGGAGCACCCCACCGCCCGGCTGGTCGAGGCCGGCAGCCATCCCGACATGCGGATGCTCGAGCGGCTCGAGAACCCGAAGACCGGCGCACTCGCCCGCA
>JBPCQE010000150.1:0-3410 GCA_050998435.1 Sphingomicrobium sp.
AAGCTGCTCGAGCACGACGAAAAGGCCGACCCGCGCTTCGCCGCGACTGCAGCCGAGCTCGAGAAGAAGGGCGTCAAGGACTTCCAGCTCGAATATGCGGTCAAGACTCTGAAGCGGCTCTCACCCAGCCCTGCCTCGATCGCTTCGGCCGGCGGCCGGCCGAAGACGCGCTAAGCCCGGGGCCGGACGAGCGAGGCCACCCTCGACCGGCAGCCTGCGCTGCTCGCACCATCCGGGCCGGCGCTCGCTCGACTGATCGCCTTGCTGCTCCCGCTTGCGCTGCTCGGCGGAGCCTTGGGATCGGAATATCTCGGCGGGCTGGTGCCTTGCGAGATGTGCTACTGGCAACGCTGGCCTCACGGCGCCGCGATCCTACTCGCCGGGCTCGCTTTTACCGACTCGCCCACTTCCCAACGGTCGCGGACCCTGACCCTGCTGGCCGCGCTCGCCATCGCCATGTCCGGTGCGATCGGGGTCTATCATGCGGGAGTCGAGCTCGGCATCTTCGAGGGTCTGACGACCTGCGCGGCGAGCGCCAGCGGAGCGACCAACGCCGAACTCCTCGACCAGATCATGAAGACTCCGCTGGTCCGCTGCGACCAGGTCCAGTTCGCCTTCCTCGGCATTTCGATGGCCGGCTGGAACGCGATCCTGTCGCTCGGCGGAGCGGCGATGATCGCCTGGCTGGCGCTCAAGGGGCGGACGGCATGACCGGCTGGCGGCCAGGCGACCGCCGCCCCGACCGGGCTTCGATGCTTCGGGTCAACCAGGCCGGCGAATATGGCGCGACCCGGATTTACGCCGGCCAGCTCGCGGTGCTGCGGCGCAATTCGCCCGCATCGAAGCTGATCGCCCGGATGGACGGGCAGGAACGGCTGCACCTCGAGCGCTTCAACGCGCTGATGGCCGAGCGGCGGGTTCGGCCGACGGTACTGCAGCCGGTGTGGGATGTCGCCGGCTTCGCGTTGGGCGCCGCGACCGCGCTGATGTCCGAGGAAGCGGCGATGGCCTGCACCGAGGCGGTCGAAACCGAAATCGACCGGCACTACGGGCGCCAGCTCGAGGAGCTGGGCGAAGACGACCCCGAGCTTGCCGCCGACATCGAAGCGTTTCGAGCCGAGGAGGTCGAGCATCGCGACAGCGCCCGGGAGGCCGGCGCCGAGCGTGCTTTCGGCTATCCGGTGCTGACTGCGGCGGTCCGTGCCGGTTGCCGGGTGGCCATTGGCCTTTCGAAGCGGATCTAGGAATTATGAAGGAACTTCTCTTCGCGTTCGCCCGCTTTAAGGGCTTGAAAGGATGTCGTTTGCAATGACGAAATTGATTCTCCCGCTCGCCGCGACCGCGGCGTTGGCCGGCAGCCTCGCCGCGATGTCGGCACCCGCGTCGGCCCAGGACAGCGACAGCATCAGCGAGATCATCGTCTACGGCAGCGATCCCTGCCCGCGCTCGACCGACGACGACATCGTGGTCTGCGCGCGCAAGCCGGAGAGCGAGCGCTACCGGATCCCCGAGAGATTCCGGACCGGTGGCCCGCGCCAGACTCGCGAGGCGTGGGCAAACAAGGCGCGCGCTCTGGAGACGGTCGGAGCGACCGGCATCAACAGCTGCTCGCCGGTCGGGCCGGCCGGCTTCACCGGCTGCCTGGTGCAGGTCGTCAAGCAGGCTCGAAGCGAAACCAACGAAGCCGTCGACCAAGGCACCGCTCCGGACGAATAAGCGCGGCCCCGGCGCTCAGTTCCGGGTTTTCTCGGCGGCGATCCAGGCGCTGATCTGCGCTTCCAAGGTGTCGAGCGGAACCGCGCCCTGGCCGAGCACCGAATCGTGGAAGCGGCGCAGATCGAATTTGTCGCCGAGCTGCTTTTCCGCCCGCGACCGAAGCTCGCGGATCTTCAATTCGCCCAGCTTGTAGGCAAGCGCCTGCGCCGGCCAGCTGATGTAGCGGTTGACCTCGGCATCGATGTTCGCGGCCGACAACGCGGTATTGTCGGTCATGTACTGGACCGCCCGTTCCTTTGACCAGCCTTTCGAGTGCAGGCCGGTATCGACCACCAGCCGAGTCGCCCGCCACATCTCGTAGCTCAGGCGGCCCATGTCCTTGGCCGGCGTGTCGTAAAGGCCCATCTCGATCCCGAGCCGCTCCGAATACAGGCCCCAGCCTTCGACGAAGGCGGTGAAGAAGGTGCCGTGCCGGCGCCAGTCGGGCATCGGCAGCTCCTGCTGCAAGGCGATCTGCTGATGATGGCCGGGCACCGCCTCGTGGACCGTCAGCGCCGGGATTTCCCACAGCGGTCGCTGGTCGAGCTTGGACGTGTTGACGAAATAGAAGCCGGCAATCCCCTGTTCGGGCGAGCCGCTGCTGTAATAAGCCGTGGTTGTTCCGGGCGCGATCTCCGGCGGGATCTCCTTGATCCCGTAGGGCAGCCGCGGAAGCAAGGTGAACAGGCCGGGCATCTTGCCGTCGATTTTCTTCGCCTCGCTGGCGACGGCCTGCATCAGCTCCGCGGGCGTCTTGGCGTAATATTTGGGGTTGGTCCGAAGGTCGGCGATGAAGGCCTCGCGGTTCGGGAAGCCCGCCTTTCGCACGACCACCTCCATCTCCGCCCGGATCCGCTTGACCTCGGACAGCCCGAGCTTGTGGATCTCGTCGGCGGACATCCTGGTCGTCGTCATCTGGCGAATTCGGTAATTGTAATAGGCCGCGCCGTTGGGCTGGGCCGACACCCCGACCGCCTTGTTGCACCGAGGCGCGTATTGCGTCTGGTACCAGGCGAGGTGCTTCGAATAGGCGCCGCGCAGGTCGCCGCCGATCAGCGCCTTGGCGCGCGCCTGAAGGTCGGCCCAGTCGGACGCGCTGACGGCCGACGGTCGGTTGGCGGCGAACGGTGCGTACAGGCGCGACTTGGCCGGATCGGCGGGAATGACCCCGCTGATCGTGTTCTCGAAGCCGCCCATCGCCGCGCACGGCAGGGTGTAGCCCTCCTTGAAGGCCCGGGTGCTGATCGTCAGCGCCTCGTCATTGTAGGCCGGATATTGCGCGAGCCGCTTCAGGTAATTCTCGTAGTCCGCCTTGTTGCGGAAGGTCAGGCCATCGCTCAAGCCGGCGATGCTCTGGTGCCAACCGTCGCGGTTGGTGAACAGCATCATCCTCTGGCCGAAGCGGTTGCCCTCGATCCACTCTTCGAGGCCGCGCCCGAGGATCGCTTTGTTGGCGCGGTCGGCCGGAGTCAGGCCGGCATCGGGGATCGCGTTCAGCCGCGCGAGGAAGCGCTCCGCTTCAGCGGCCCGGCGGTCCTCCGCCGAAAGGCTGATGTCGGCCAGCCGAGCGTCATGTTCGCGGTGCCCGAGGCTCGACGCCCAGGTCGGGTTTTCCTTGAGGATGAACGCCCAATAATCGTCGGTCAGCGCGTTGA
>JBPCQE010000024.1:0-3696 GCA_050998435.1 Sphingomicrobium sp.
CTGCATGGTGGAGGGGCCCTTGGGCGGCGAAAGGCGCCCCTCCACCGCCTTCGGCGGTCCCCCTCCCCTGCAAGGGCAGGGGAGGAACTAGGCCCATCTCGCCAGCGGCGGCAGGCTCATCAGCACCGCGTCGATGTTGCCGCCGGTATTCAGGCCGAACAAGGTGCCGCGGTCGTAAAGCAGGTTGAACTCGACGTAGCGGCCGCGGAACTCGAGCAGGCGCTGCATCTCCACGTTAGAAAACGGCGTCGCCATCCGCCTTCGGACGATCGTCGGGAAGATGTCCAGGAACGCCTCGCCGACATCGCGGGTGAAATCGAAATGCGCGTCGAAATGCCCTTCGAGATGGTCGTAGAAGATGCCTCCGACGCCGCGCGCCACCTCGCGGTGGGGCAGCCAGAAATATTCGTCGGCCCATTTCGAAAAGCGCGGATAGAAGGTCGGGTCGTGGGCCGCGCAGGCGGCGCGCAGCCGGGCGTGGAAGGCGTCGCTGTCCTCCGGGTACGGGATCGCCGGATTGAGGTCGGCGCCGCCGCCGAACCAGCGCCGGGTGGTGGCGATGAAGCGGGTGTTCATGTGCACCGCGGGGACGTGCGGGTTGGCCATGTGCGCGACCAGGCTGAGGCCGGTGGCGAAGAAGCTTGGGTCGTCCTCGGCGCCCGGGATGGTGGCCGCGAACTCGGGCGAGAAGGCGCCGCCAACGGTCGAGACGTTCACGCCGACCTTCTCGAACACCTTGCCGGCCATGTGGCCACGGACTCCGCCGCCGCCTGGAGCGCCGCTGGAGTCGGCCCGATCCCAGGGCGTGTAGTCGAATGCCGCGTCGCTGCCCGCCTCGCGCTCGAGCTCCTCGAACGCGGCGCAGATGCGGGTCCGCAGGCCCTCGAACCAGTCGCGCGCGGCCTGCTGCTGATCGTCGAGGGGTGCCATCGTTCCCCGCAATGACGGCTGTGGGCGAAATCGTCAAAAACATGCCCTTGGCAGTGCCGGAAGCGCCCGCTATCAGCGCGCCAATCGCCTCCGGGGGCTTCCAGGGGCGGCTCGCTCGGTGCTGGTCCGGCACAAGAGCCAAATTCGCGTCACAAGGGTTCGAATGGCCACGCTGGAACACACCGCAGAGGGTTCCGAGACCAGCCACGCAGATAGCGACGGCGTTCGCCGCCGCGACTTCATCAACATCGCCGCGGTCAGCTTCGCCGGCGTCGGAGCGGTCGCGGCGACGCTCCCGCTGATCACCCAGATGAACCCGTCGGCCGACGTTCTGGCGCTGGCCTCGACCGAGGTCGATATTTCCAAGATCGCTCCGGGGCAGGCGATCAAGACCGTGTGGCGCAAGCAGCCGGTGTTCGTCCGCAACCTCACCCCGGCCGAAATCCAGTCGGCCAACCGGGTGCCGCTGGGCGATTTGCGCGATCCGCAGTCCCTCGCCGAGCGGACCAAGCCAGGCAAGCCGAACTGGCTGATCACATTGGGCGTCTGCACCCATCTCGGCTGCGTCCCGCTCGGCACCGCCGAGGGCGAGAACCGCGGCGAATATGGCGGTTATTTCTGCCCCTGCCACGGGTCGCACTACGACACCGCCGCGCGGATCCGCAAAGGCCCGGCGCCGACCAATCTGGTGGTGCCCGAGTATCAGTTCGTGTCCGACACCGTGGTCCAGATCGGCTGAGGGGAGACCAGATGAGCTTCTCCTGGGCCCGGCCCTACGAACCCAAGTCGGCCTTCATGCGCTGGCTCGACGAGCGGTTGCCGCTGCCGCGGCTGGTTCACGGCGCCATCGGCGGCGGCTATCCGGTTCCGCGCAACCTCAATTACTGGTGGAATTACGGGGTCCTGGCGGGAATCTTCCTGGTCATCCAGATCGTCACCGGGATCGTTCTGGCGATGCATTATTACGCGTCGGCCGACAACGCGTTCAACGCGGTCGAGCACATCATGCGCAACGTCAACGCGGGCTGGCTGCTGCGCTACGCCCACGCCAACGGGGCCAGCTTCTTCTTCATCGTCACCTACATCCACATCTTCCGCGGCCTCTATTACGGAAGCTACAAGGCGCCGCGCGAGCTGGTGTGGATGCTTGGGCTGGTCATCTATCTGCTGATGATGGCGACGGCGTTCATGGGCTACGTTCTGCCGTGGGGCCAGATGAGCTATTGGGCGGCGCAGGTCATCACCGGCTTCTTCTCGGCCTTTCCGCTGGTCGGCGAGCCGATCCGGGTGTGGCTGCTGGGCGGCTACGCTCCCGACCAGGCGACTCTCGCCCGCTTCTTCTCGCTCCATTACCTGTTGCCGTTCGTGATCGCCGCGGTGGTCATCCTCCACATCTGGGCGCTGCACATTCCGGGCTCGGGCAACCCGACCGGGGTCGACGTCAAGGACGAGAAGGACACGCTTCCGTTCCACCCGTTCTACACCGCCAAGGACGGCTGGTTCGCGGCCGGATTCCTGTTGCTGTTCGCGGTGGTGCTCTATTTCGCTCCCAACGCGCTCGGCCACCCGGACAATTACATTCCGGCCAATCCGATGGCGACACCCGCGCACATCGTCCCCGAATGGTATTTCTGGCCGTTCTACGCGATCCTTCGAGCGTTCACCGTCGACTTCATCCTGCCGGCCAAGCTGTGGGGCGTGCTGGCGATGTTCGCCTCGATCCTGCTGCTGTTCTTCCTGCCGTGGCTCGACAAGTCGCCGGTCCGCTCGGGCTCCTACCGGCCGCTGTTCGAGCGCTTCTTCTGGATCCTGCTGATTGACATCGTCCTGCTCGGCTGGGCCGGCGGGTCGGCGGCGACCCCGACCGTGGTCGCGGTCAGCCAGATCGCGTCGATGTATTATTTCGTCCATTTCCTGATCATCCTGCCGCTGATCGCGCGCTTCGAACGGCCGCTCCCGCTGCCCGATTCAATCTCCAGCTCGGTGCTTCACGGCGAAAAGGCCGAGGCCGCTCCGGCGGGGATCAGCCCGCGCCGGACAACGGTCGTCGAGTAGGGGAGGCGGGATGATCCGGCTGATCGCATTCCTGATCGGCCTCGGCTTTGCCGGGGTGCTGCTGATCTCGCTGATCGTCGGCATTTCGGAGACGGTCGCGTCGCCCGCCGAGCCGACCGCCGAGCACGAATTCCACAAGCATTCGAAGCACCTCGCCCTGGCCAGCGACGGCCCGCTGGGCAAGTTCGACCGGCGGCAACTGCAGCGCGGCTTCCAGGTCTACAAGGAGGTTTGCGCGGCGTGCCACGGGCTCAATCTGGTCGCGTTCCGCAACCTCCACGACCTCGGCTACGAGGAGCCCGAGATCAAGGCGATCGCCGGCCAGTGGGCGATCGAGGTGCCGTCGGTGAACCCGGAAACCGGCGAGGCGGCGACCCGCAAGGCGATCCCGTCCGACATTTTCCCCGACCCGTACGCGAACGAGACCGCGGCTCGGGCGGCGAACAACAATTCCTATCCGCCCGACCTGTCGCTGATCACCAAGGCTCGGCACGGCGGCGCGGCCTACGTCTATTCGCTGCTGACCGGCTACCAGCGCCAGCCGGCCAGGCTGGTCAAGGAGTTCCCGGCCGCCAAGACTCCGCCCGGGCTGCACTACAACCCCTATTTCGCCAACCTCAACATCGCCATGCCGCCACCGCTGACCAGCGCGGGGCAGGTCACCTATGGGCCGGGCAATCCCGCGCCGAGCGTCGCTCAGATGTCCAGGGA
>JBPCQE010000031.1:0-2839 GCA_050998435.1 Sphingomicrobium sp.
CTGATCTTCACCCATCTGTCGGCGCGTATCCCGGGGCCCGAGCACCATTTCCTCCTCAATCCGTACGATCTGATGTTCGAGGAGGTGACCGCCTCATCCCTGGTCAAGGTCGGCATGGACGGCAATCCGGTCGAGCCGACACCGTTCATCACCAACCCGGCTGGCTTCACCATCCATTCGGCGATCCACATGGCGCGTGAGGACGCGCAGGCGGTGATGCACCTGCACACGCCCGCCGGCCAAGCGGTGGCGGCGCACTGCGAGGGGCTGCTGCCGCTGACCCAGACGGCGATGCTGGTGCGCGGCGACGTCGCCTACCATGACTATGAAGGGGTCGCGGTGGATCTCACCGAGCGCGAGCGGATCGTCGCCGACCTTGGCGACAAGAAGGTGATGATCTTCCGCAACCACGGCACGCTGGCGCTTGGGGCCAGCGTCGGCGAATGCTTCGTCCGGCTCTATTTCCTCGAGCGCGCCTGCCAGGCGCAGATCATGGCGCTGAGCGCGGGCGACAATGTCAACAACCCGCCGCAGGGAGCGCCCGAAGTCGCCGCGGAGCAGGGCGCGGTCGGAATCGCGCTCGCCGCCAAGCTGCTGGCGTGGCCGGCGCTCAAGCGCAAGGCGTATCGGCTAGATCCGGGGTTTGCGACTTAATCATCGTTTCAATTTCGGCCTGTTCGCCCCAGCAGGCACAGGACCATCCTCGCCGCGACGAACATGGACGATCAATTTCTCCCCTGCAGCGAGATAATCAAGCCTCTCGTCCCGGTACATTCCAATGCGCTGCATCAGCTTCCAGCTTGCTTCATTTTCTTGGACCGTGCGCGATACCACTCTGCGCGTTTTGAGAGAACGAATGGCGTAGTTTATGCAGGAACGTGCCGCCTCTTCGGCGGCACCGGGACGCGGAATGTCCATTCGGAAGCGCCATCCAATTTCAATACAACCAAGCACAGTGCTGTCTGGTTCATCCACCGTCACCAAACCGCACAAACCTAGAAATATACTGTCCTTTTTTCTTTCCACGGCCCAAAAGGTATGGCGGAAGTTGCGCTGTTGCTGAAGCAGCCAATTGACGAATTTGCGATGCTCCTTGGGGCTCATCTTTCGGCCGTCCAAATGTTTTAGAACATCCTTGTTGTTTAAATGACGGTCGATGAGAATCGAGTCAGAGCGGGTTAACTCCCTAATCCGAAGTCGGCGGGTCGAGAGCACAATCTTTGGTGACTTATCCGCCATCTTGACGTCCAAACTCGCGCGTTGGGGCAAATTGGTCGGGGAGAGAGGATTCGAACCTCCGGCCCCTGCCTCCCGAAGACAGTGCTCTACCAGGCTGAGCTACTCCCCGACCGACCACCGGGCATTCGCCGCGGGGGTCAAGGCGCGCGCTTGGTAGCCGCGACCCCAGCGATGCGCAAGCGGCGCTACAGCCCGAGCGCTTGCAGCCACTCCTCGACCCGGACCATCTTCTCGCGCGGGCTTCCGGAGCGCGCGGCGGCCTCTTCGGCGGCCTCGATCTTGCGCCAGTCGGCGAAGTCGGTGGCCTGGACTCCGCGTGTCGCGAGCAGGCGCTTGAGGCCTTCGGCGCCGGCGCGGTCACCGCCGCTCCCGGACGGCATCGCCGCGGCGATCGCCTCGGCGACCTCATAGCCGTCGGGCCGGTTGGTGCCGATGGTGCCGGTCGGCCCGCGCCGCGCCCAGCCGACGCAGTACAGGCGGTCGGCAATTCGGCCGGCCACGTTGAGGAACTTGCCGCCGCGCTCGTCGTACGGCACTCCGTCGATCGGCGGGGTCGAGTAGCCGATGCAGCTAACGACCAGCGAGGCCGGGACTTCATACGTATCGCCGGTGCCGCGGGCCGAGCCGTTTTCGTCCAGCTCGGTGCGCTCGACCACCAATTGCTCGGCCCGATCGGCGCCTTCGATGGAGACGGGCTTGGCGAAGAAGTCGAACACCATCGCCTTGGGCTTGTTGGAGCGGATGTTGCCGAACTCGCGCAGGATCGTCACCGACTTGCGCTGGCCGGGCTCGAGCGCTCCGTCGGCCTCGAGCGGCGGGAAATCGTCGGGCTCGACGATCGGGACCGCGGCCTCGAGGTGCGCAAGCTCGCCGAGCTCCTTGGGGGTCATGGCGATCTGGTGCGGCCCGCGCCGGCCGAGGATGGTAACGGTCCGGATCGCCGACCGGTCGAGCGCCTCCAGCGCATGGCCGACGATGTCCGAGCCTTCGAACTCGGCGCGGGTCTTCGACAGAATTCGGGCGACGTCGAGCGCGACATTGCCGTTGCCGATCACCGCCGCGTGTGTTCCGTCGAGCGGCGGGTCGAGGTCGGCGAAATCGGGATGGCCGTTGTACCAGCCGACGAACTCGGCCGAGCCGATCACTCCGGGCAAATCCTCGCCGGCAATCCCGAGCTTGCGGTCGTGGGGGGCGCCGATGGCGAGGATCGCCGCATCGTAATGCTCGAGCAGTTCGGCGACCGAAACGTCGCTGCCGACCGCGACATTGCCGATGAAGCCGACGCCGTCGGTCTCGGCGACCTTTTCGTAGCGCTTGGAGACGGCCTTCAGCGACTGATGGTCGGGAGCGACCCCGAAGCGGATCAGCCCGTAGGGCACCGGGTAGCGGTCGACGATGTCGATCCGGGCTTCATTTCCGTACGCCTTGGCCAGCGCCTCGGCGGTGTAGAAGCCCGCCGGTCCCGAACCGACCACCGCGAAATGCCGCATTCGTCACCCCCGCTCGCGAAGAGCCGCGATGCTAGCGGCGCGGGAGCGAAAAGGAAGGCGTCAGTCGCGCTTGTCCTCGAGGAGGATATTGCCCTTTTTCTGGAGCATCG
>JBPCQE010000060.1:0-3347 GCA_050998435.1 Sphingomicrobium sp.
GCCCTGGGCACCCGAATCCCGGTCGCGACGGTCGCCGAGCCCTCCCAGCGCTCGGCGAACTCGTCGCCGGCCAAGAACGCCCGGACGGTCGGAGCGCAGCCGGCGGCCTGGACGGCGAACATCCGCGGCCGCTCCGGCCCGATCAGCCCGACCGCCTCGAGCTCGTCGAACGCCTTCCACATGCCGATCAGGCCGGTGCCACCGCCGGTCGGGTAGAAGATTGCGTCGGGCAGTTTCCAACCGAGCTGCTCAGCGAGCTCGAAGCCCATCACCTTCTTGCCCTCGAGCCGGTACGGCTCCTTGAGCGTCGAGCAGTCGAACCAGCGCCCCTGGGCCGCGCCCTCCGCGACCAGCCGCCCGCACTCGTCGATCTGGCCGTCGGCGACATAGACCGTAGCGCCATAGGCCGCGGTCTCGCGAACGTTGATCTCGGGCGTTTCCGCCGGGCAGATGACGATCGTCTCGATGCCCGCGCGCGCGCCGTAAGCCGCGAGCGCGGCGCCGGCATTGCCGTTGGTCGGAAGGGCGATTCGGGTGATCCCGAAGTGCTTCGCCATGGTCACCGCCATCGCCAGCCCGCGCGCCTTAAACGATCCGGTCGGAAGCCGCCCTTCGTCCTTGACCAGCAGGTTCGAGCCAAGGCTTGGCAGCGGAATGATCGGAGTCTCGGGCTCGCCGAGGCTGACCGGCGCGACACCCTCGGGCAGCGGCAGCAGCTCGCGCCATTTCCACATCGACCGCTCACGCAAAGCGACATTTTCGCGAGCCAGAGTCGCCTGCGCTGTCTTCAGGTCATAGCGGACGAGAAGCGGCTTGCCGACGCTCGACAGCCCATGCACCTGGCCCGGCTCGAAGCGCTCACCGGTCAGCGAGCATTCGAGGTGGGTGACCAGCATCGCGCCCGCTAGCAGTCGGTGCAGTCGGCGGGCGCCTGCCGCTCGACCTGGATGGTCGAGTGCGCGATGCGGAAGCGCGTGCGCAGCAAGTCGCGAGCGCTGCCGAGCAGCTCGTCGGACTCGACGTCCGGAGCAACCAGATGGGCGGTCAGCGCGGTCTCGGTCGTGCTCAGCGGCCAAACATGAAGATCATGAACTGCGATCACCCCGTCGAGCGAGCCGAGCTCGGCCTCGACCTCGTCGACGTCGATGCCCGCCGGAACGCCGGCGAGCGACATCCACACCGATTCCTTGAGCAGGGAAATGCTGCTCCAGAAAATCAGTCCGGCGATGGCGAGGCTCATCACCGGGTCGATCCACTGCTGGCCGGTCGTCAGGATCAGGAACCCGGCGACGACGACCGCGGCGGACACAGCCGCGTCGGCGCTCATGTGGAGAAACGCGCCGCGGATATTGATGTCGTGCTTGCGGCCGCGGGCGAACAGCAGCGCCGTCGCGCCATTGATGACGATGCCAACGGCGGCGACCGCCATCACCGTCGCGCCTTCCGTGGTGACTGGATTGAACAGCCGCCTGATCGCCTCGGTGGCAATCGCCCCGATCGCCACCAGCAGCAGCAAAGCGTTGATCAGCGCCGCCAGGATCGAGGCCTTCTTGAGGCCGTAGGTGAAGCGGCGCGACGGCGAGGTTCGCGCCATCTTTACTCCGGCCCAGGCGACGACCAGGCCCAGCACGTCGGACAGATTGTGGCCGGCGTCGGCGAGCAACGCCATCGATCCGGCGAGAAACCCATAGACCGTCTCGACGATAACGAAGCCGAGGTTGAGCGCGATGCCGATCGCGAACGCCCGCCCGAAGTCGGCCGCGGGTCCATGGTCGTGAGAGTGTCCGGCGCTCATTGCGGGCGGACCTAGCCACGCCGGGACATGAAAACAAACGGAGGTTTCGGCCTAAAAGCTGAAGCGGGCGCTGAGTCGGATGTCGCGCCCGGCCATCGGCACGAAGCCTTTGGTGAAGGACGCGTGGCGCCGCGCATCGACATCGAAGATATTGTTCGCGGACAGCACGAGCACGCTCTCGCGCTCCTTGCCCCACGGGCGCCAGGCGAGCGATGCGTTGACCAGCGTGTGGCCGTCGGTCGGGGTTTCTGTTTCCGCGACTCGGTGCTGATCGTCGACCCACTCGATCTCGACTCGGCCATCGATGGCGCTGGACTGGGCTTCGAGGCCGCCCAGCAGCCGCAGCGGGGGAATGCGCGGCACCGGCCCCGCGCCCTTAACGGTTGCGCGCACATAATCGGCAACCACGTCGGCGACGAAGCGGAAATCGCCCGCCCGGAACAGCGGCGCCGAAACCTCGGCTTCAAAGCCATAGTAAGTCGCGGCGCGCTGGAAATATTGGAAGACGGGCAGCTCATCCTGCTCGCCACCCGTTGCGGCTTCGTAGATGAAATTGTCGAACCGGTTCACGAAGCCCGTCAGGTTGAGCTCCAAATTGCGCCGGTCCACCCGGAAATAGGCTTCGGCGCCGAGGCTACTCTCCTTGCGCAGGTCCGGGTTGCCCACTTCGAACGCCTGCGTCGCGATGTGCGGGCCGTTCGAGAATAGCTCTTCGGCCGAAGGCGCACGCTCGGTGCGTGACAGGTTGATCCCGACTTCGACGTGCTCGGCCAGCGCGTACGACCCTCCCAAGGCACCGGACACAGCGGTGAAGTTGCGCTCGACGTGAATGCTTTCGGCTTGCGCGCGCGACCGTTCGATGCGCGCGGCGGCCTCAAGGCCAATCTCGCCCAGCTCGAATTCCTGGAGCGTGAACAGCCCCAGCTGGCTGGTCTGGTTCGGCGGCAGGAAGGCTTCGGCCCCGACCGCTTTGAAATCGCGATGGAAATATTGCGCGCCGCTCGCGCCGCGCCAGGCATTGCGGTCGCGCTGGACCAGTTCGAGACGGCCCTCGACGCCGCGGGACTTGAAGACCGTCCCGACTTCGTCGCCTTCGAACTCGGTGTGCTCGTAGTCGGCGGTGCCGACGCGGAGGCGGATCCCTTCGAGGAAACCCTCGTCGAACTTGTACTCGCCGCGAAGGTCGCCGCGGACCTGGCGAAGGCTGATCGAGACCGGCGCCTCGCCGTGGCCTGCCTGCTCCTCGCCTTCCTCGTCTTCGTGGTGGTGCTCGACGCCAGACCGCATCGGCACTCCGTACTCGCTGTCGAAGACGCTCACCGACGCGCCGATGTTGAACTGGTCGCGGATCAGTGCGGCGCCCAAGCCGGCGCTCTTCTGCTCGGTCGCGCTGTTGGGGATTTCGCCGCGCAAATTGGCCAGGGCCAGCGCCTCGGCCGCCTCTTCCGAATGACCCTCATCGAGCTCTTCATCGGCGATCTCGAGCTGCTCGGCGCGAAGTTCCGGGGACAGGACGAAGCCGCCGACGCGCAGGTCGTCGGACCGGCGATAG
>JBPCQE010000121.1:0-6175 GCA_050998435.1 Sphingomicrobium sp.
AGCGGCCGAGCGCTTCGGCGGTCCTGGCGAACTCGTCGGCCATTGACGACAGGACGCTGCACGTCTGCCGGTCGTAGGTCGCGTTGGCGAGGCGGCGGCAGCGCTGGGACTGCTCGGCGAGCACGTCCGACTGCTCGGCGCTGACGTCGACCAGCATGTTGACCGCGCCGGTCAGCTTGCCGTCGTCGCCGTACAACGGCGTCGGGTAGGGGGTGAAGGCGCGGCGGCTGCCGTCGGGCCGCATGGCGATCGCGACGGCGCCGCGGATTTCGCGCTGCTCGCGGATCGCCTGGGCCATCGGGCATTGGTCATGCGGCAGTCGGTCGCCGGCGGTGGTGTAGATCTGCCAGGTCACGCACCAGCGGTCCTCGCCAAGCTTCGGCTCGCGGCCCGCGAACTCGACGCAGGCGCGGTTCCAGTAGGTGACGGCGCCGTCCGCGTCGGTGGTGTAGATCGGCACCGGCAGCCGGTCGAGCTGCGCGTGGCAGACGTCGCCGCTGGCCAGCGCCTGCATCGCGGTGTCGAGATATTGCTCGGCCTGAAGGCGCGCGTGATTGATCAAATTGGCTGCCAGTCCGTTGGCGGGTCAGACGGTTAGAACCTGCCGCCCAAAGGCCGGTTCCCCACTCAACCGATAAAGTTGGTGAATGTCCGGTTGCTGTGTCGGCTGGACAACACATGGTTAACGCGGCTTAACGCAGGCGCTTGACCAGCAGCCCACCGTCGGGGCCCGCCCGGACCTCGAAATTGGGCACCGCCTTGATCAGGTCGGACAGCCGAGTGTAGCCGTAATTGCGGGCCGCGAAGCTCGACACCGCCTTCGCCCGCTGGCCCATTTCGGACAGCGACGCATAGCCTTCCTCGTCGCGCTTGGACGCCTTGAACGCCTGTCCGAGCACCTGGAGAAGCTCGGCGTCGACCGGCCGCTGGCCCTTGGATGTCACCGGCTGCTCGAGCGCGTCCTGGTCGTCGAGGGCGAGCGCGGCGACGTCGAAGAACCGGGTGCACGCCTGGCGGAACGGGGGCGGGGTCTTGGCGGTGCCGAAGCCGTAGACCGGCAGCCCCTCCTCGCGGATTCGCTGCGCCAATGGCAGGAAGTCGCTGTCGCTCGACATGATCCCGAAGCCGTCGACATTGCCTCGGTAGAGCAGGTCCATGGCGTCGATGATCAGCCGCATGTCGGTCGCGCCCTTGCCCTTGGCGACATCGAACTGCTGCATCGGGATGATCGAATGCAGGCCGGTCAATTTCTCCCAGCCCTTGAGGCTGGTCTTAGCCCAATTTCCGTAGGCTCGGCGGACGTTGATCGTGCCGAGCTCGCCGAGGACCAGGAGCACCTCGTCGAGATGCTCGGGCGACGCATTGTCGGCGTCGATCAACAACGCGATGTTCTTCTCCGCGTCCCCATTGCGGTCGGGGCGATTGCGGTCGGGCATGGGGCGAATCCTCGTTTCTTTTTCCCTCTAGCGCAGTGTCGCGGAATGACCACACCTCGGCGCGGATCGTCTCCGGACCTGAACGGCAGATGATCGGTGCGGGAACGAAACGCCCTCTCGCGGCTTGAAACAGCCACAGGGGGCGAGTTTGGAAGGGACAGGAACATGAAGAAATATCTTGGAATTACAGCAGCGCTTGCCGCGAGTGTCGCGGTCAGCGGCTGTGCAACCAATCCGTACGGTTACAACAACGACCCTTATGCTCAGAATCAGAATCGGGGTTATGGTAACACCGCGAGCGGCGCTGCGGCCGGCGCCGTTGCCGGCGGTGTGCTCGGGGCCGTGGTTCCGGGCGTCAGCACGGTCGAAGGCGCGATTGCCGGCGGCGTGCTCGGCGCCGTCCTCGGCTCGGTGGTCAAGGGTCGGCAATATTATCGCGATACCCGCGGCTATTGCTATTACGTCGACCAGTACGGCCGGCCGATCTACGACTATAACACTCGCTGCTAGTCGCCGGTCAGGCGACGTTTGCAGCGAGAGTAGTTGCTAGTCGCAGACCGTTGAACTGCTAGACGGGGCGGAATTCACCTTCCGCCTCGTCGAGCAGGTCCAATCGTCCCTCGGCAATCGAGAAATGCCCGCCGTGGAGCGTCAGCCGCCCCGCGGCCTCTCGCTCGTTCACCCACGGGAACGTGCGCAGATTCGCCAGCGACACCTTTACCGCCTCTAGCTCCATCGCCAGGAACGCCTCCCGGTCGAGCGCCGGGTGCATTGCGCGCACCTTCGCCCGCGCCTCGTCGAGCATTTCAACCCAGGCGGCGATGAAATGGCCCTCGCCATGCTCGGCATCGTCGAACTGGCCGGTCAGCGCCGCCGCGCAGCCGCCGCAAAATCCGTGGCCGAGAACGAGGATTTCCTCGACCTCGAGCTGGGTGACCGCGAACTCGAGCGCCGCCGAAACGCCGTGATAGCCGCCCGACGTCTCGAACGGCGGCGCCAGATTGGCGACGTTGCGGACGACGAACATCTCGCCCGGCTCGGCGTCGAAGATCAGGCCCGGGTCGACCCGGCTGTCCGAGCAGGCGAGCAGCATGATCTTCGGGCTCTGGCCTTCGGCAAGCTCCGACCAACGCTCGCGCTCGCGAGTCCAGCCGGTCTCGCGGAACCGCCGGTAGCCCTCGATCATCTCATGCAGCCGCGCCATTGGGTCCGGCGCTAGCGAAGGCAGGGCAGGGGTGGCAAGCCGCGGCTCCAATCGCTATCTGGCCGGGATGACCGTTCCGAGCGCCGTTCCGAGGCAGCGCAAGCCCGACTGGATCCGGGTCAAGGCGCCGACCAGCCCCGGCTATCACGAGACCCGCAAGCTGATGCGCTCGCTCGGCCTGGTCACGGTGTGCGAGGAGGCCGCCTGCCCGAACATCGGCGAGTGCTGGACCAAGAAGCACGCGACGGTGATGATCCTCGGCGACACCTGCACCCGCGCCTGCGCGTTCTGCAACGTCAAGACCGGCATGCCGGGCGCCGTCGACCCACTCGAGCCCGAGCATGTCGCGGTCGCCGCGGCCGAGCTCGGCCTCGAGCACATCGTCGTCACCTCGGTCGACCGCGACGATCTCGCCGACGGAGGCGCGTCGCAATTCGTCAAGGTCATCGAGGCGCTGCGCAAGCGCGCTCCCGCGACCACCATTGAGATCCTCACTCCCGATTTCCGCAACAAGGGCGAGGCGCCGGTCCAGGCGATCGTCGCCGCGGGCCCGGACGTGTTCAATCACAATCTCGAGACGGTGCCGCGGCTCTATCCGACGATTCGCCCCGGCGCTCGCTATTATGCGTCGCTGCGCCTGCTCGAGAGCGTCAAGCGGATGGCGCCGAATATCTTCACCAAGTCGGGGCTGATGGTCGGGCTCGGCGAGCAGCGGCTCGAGGTCCACCAGGTGATGGACGACATGCGCTCCGCCGGGATCGATTTCCTGACCATGGGGCAATATCTGCAGCCGACTCCGCGCCACGCCAAGGTCGACGAGTTCGTCAGCCCGAAGGCGTTCGACGCCTATGCGGCGATCGCCCGGGCCAAGGGCTTCCTGCTGGTCGCCGCCTCGCCGCTGACCCGCTCGAGCTACCACGCCGGAGACGATTTCCGGGCGATGCAGGAGGCTCGGCGGGTGCGGCTTTCGAATTCCTCCCCTGCTTTTGCAGGGGAGGGGGACCGCTCGTAGAGCGGTGGAGGGGCTCTTGGAGATCCCCGGAATACCCCTCCACCATTCAGTCTTCGCTGCATGGTCCCCCTCCCCGAGAAATCTCGGGGAGGAATAAATGCCCCGCCACAGCGAAACCAAGCATCTCCCGTACACGCCCGAGCAAATGTTCGACCTCGTCGCCGACGTCGCCAGCTACGACGAGTTCCTGCCGTGGGTGGTCGCGGTTCGGGTCCGCTCGTCGAGCGAGACCGAGACCGTCGCCGACCTCGTCGTCGGCTTCAACGCCTTCAAGGAGCGCTTCACCAGCCGAGTGACCAAGCAGCGCCCGACCCATCTCTGTGTCGACTACATCGAGGGGCCGCTCAAATATCTGAAGAACGAGTGGCGATTCGAGGCTGCTCCGGACGGCGGCACGCAGGTCTGCTTCTCGGTCGATTTCGCGTTCCGGTCGCGGCTGTTCGAAGCGCTCGCGGGGCAGATGTTCGACCGTGCGCTGAGGCGCATGACCGGTGCATTCGAGCAGCGCGCCGCGGCGCTTTACGGCATCAGTAGCTCAAGGGCGCAGAGCGCCGCCTGAAGCCGGACTCCCGAGCGCGCGCTCTCCTCGAACAGTTGCTGGTCGGCGACGATCTTCGCGGGATCAGCATCACGCTCTGCCCGGGCGAACACCACGGTTCCCATCGGCTTGGAGGGAGTGCCGCCGCCGGGCCCGGCGATTCCCGTGATCGCCACCGCGACATCCGCTTCCGAAGCGAGCAGGGCGCCGCGCGCCATCGCCCAGGCGACCGCGACGCTGACCGCGCCGAACGTATCGACCAAGTCCTCGCTTACCTTGAGCTGCCCGATCTTGGCCGCGTTCGAATAAGTGACGAACGCGGCCTCGAACATCTCCGACGCGCCGGGTATCTCGGTGATCGCGGCCGCGACCAGCCCGCCGGTGCAGCTTTCCGCGACCGCCACCCGCCGGCCGGCCTTGCGATTGGCCTCGACCACCTCGCGCGCCTTGTCGACCAACTCCTTGGGCAGCAGGATGACGCTCATCGGGCCGGTCCCATCCGAATGCTCGCGACCGCCTGCGCGGCGATGCCCTCGCGCCGGCCGGTGAAGCCGAGCCCTTCGGTGGTGGTCGCCTTGATGCTCACGTCGCTTGGCTCCAGACCGAGAATATCGGCGATGCGAGCCCGCATATCCGAACGATGCGGGCCGACCTTCGGCTCCTCGGCGATGATCGTGCAGTCAATATGGTCGATGACCCCGCCGCGGTCGCGGATCAGCTCGGCGGCATGAGCGAGAAAGCCATCGGACGACGAGCCGCGCCATTGCGGGTCGGACGGCGGGAAATGCTCGCCGATGTCGCCGAGCCCGGCCGCTCCGAGCAATGCATCGGTGATCGCGTGGAGGACGACGTCGGCGTCGCTGTGGCCGGCGAGGCCGCGCGAGTGGGGCACGGCGATCCCGCCGAGCATCACCGGGCCGTCGCCGGCAAAGCCATGCACGTCGAACCCCATTCCGATCCGCGACACCAGCCGCGCCGCGAGCATCGCTTCGGCCCGGTCCCAGTCGGCCGCCGTGGTTAGCTTGTCGAGCAGCGGGTCGCCTTCGACCGCTGCGACGGTCAGGCCCGCGGCTCGAGCGACGCTGCTCTCGTCGGTCGGCGGCTCGCCGGTCCACCGGTCGTAAGCGTGGCGCAGCTCGTCGAGCCCGAACGCCTGGGGAGTCTGAATTCGGACCGCCCCGGCGCGATCGATCGGCTCGCCGAGCAGTTCCCCGGCGCGGGCCAGAGTGTCGCCGAGCGGCAGCACCGGCGCGGCGCCGTCATGGCTGCCGAGCACGCCAAGCAGCCGGTCGATCACCTGCGGCGGGCAGAAAGGGCGCGCCGCGTCGTGGACCAGCACGTGCTCGTCTTCGCTTTCGGCCAAACCCGCGCGGACCGAATCCGCGCGGTGCGCGCCGCCGCGGATCGGCTCGCCGACATCGAAGCCTTCCAGCGCCGCCGCGGCCAGCTCATCCTGGCCCACGCCGATCACCACCCGCACCACATCGACCAGCGGGTGGCCGGCGAACACCTCGACCCCCCAGCGCAGCACCGGCTTGCCGCCGAGCAAGCGATACTGCTTGGGGACGCCGCCGCCGAGGCGCTCCCCGCTGCCGGCGGCGACGATCAGTGCGGTGACGCTCATCGGGCCGCGCCTTGCCCCTCAAACGGCGGTCCTGTAAAGCCGCGCCTTCCCATGAGCTTCGTTCAGCCCATCTCGGTCGGTCCACTCCGCATCGATGCGCCGGTCATCTTGGCGCCGATGACCGGCGTCACCGACCTTCCGTTCCGGCGCATCGTCAAGCGCTACGGCGCCGGGCTGACGGTCAGCGAGATGATCGCCAGCCAGGCGATGATCCGCGAGACCCGCCAGTCGCTCCAGAAATCGCTGTGGGACCCGTCCGAAGAGCCGGTCTCGCTACAGCTCGCCGGCTGCACGCCCAATGAGATGGCGGAGGCGGCCATGCTCAACGAGCAGCGCGGGGCGGCGATCATCGACATCAACA
>JBPCQE010000132.1:0-9641 GCA_050998435.1 Sphingomicrobium sp.
TCGGGCTGAACTGATAGACGAGGAACGCGCCGCCCGGCCGGATGACCTTCGCGGTGGCCTCGGCGATCGCCTGGCCGACTCCCGGCGGCAGGGTCGAGAACGGAATTCCCGACAGCACGTAATCGGCATGTTTGAAACCGCGGTCGGCGAGGATCTTTTCGACCTCGGCCGCCGACCCAGTCACGGCGACCAGCCGCGGGTCGTCGAGCGATTCCGTGAGATAATCGGTGAACTCGGGGTTGGTGTCGATCGTCAGCAGGGTCGAGTCGGGCCCGAGCTTTTCGAGGATCGGCCGGGTGAAGGTGCCGACGCCGGGCCCGTACTCGACGATCAGCTTCGTGTTCTCCCAGTCGATCGGCGCCAGCATTCTCTCGATCACCGTCTTGCTCGACGGGATGATCGACCCGACCATCACCGGATGCTTGAGGAATCCGCGCAGGAACTGCAGCCGGGGACTGGTTCCGCGGTGGCCCGGCCGGCTCGATCGGCGGGAACGCGTCTGGGTCCGGGTGGACGAAGTCGGCATGGAAGCTCCGATTGGGCCGGGCGAAGAGGCCGGCGTTGGCAAATGCGCCGCGGCTTGGCAAGTTCCGCAGGCGCTGCCTCTGGCGCAGCTTCTAGCGCGGTCTTGCCCATCAAACGAGCGCTTTTCGCGACGAGCCTCGATCGGGGCCGGTGGGTTCCTCTGCCGAGGGCGAGACTCTAAGGCGGCTCGAGTGCCCGCCGCCCAACCGATCCGACGCGTCGCCGCGACCGCTCTCAGCACCCCGCACTTCCTGCTTCTCTATGGCGCGATGCTGGTCGCCGCGGCCGGCAATACCGCGCTGCAATCGGTGATGCCGGCGATCGGGCGCGAGATCGGGATCGCCGACTTCTGGGTGGCGATCGCCTACACCTGGTCGGCCCTGCTGTGGGTGCTGCTCGCGCCCTACTGGGCGGAAAAGAGCGACCGCCACGGCCGCAAGGCGCTGACCCTGATGGGGGTTGGCGGATTCATCGTCTCGATGCTGCTGTGCGGGCTGGTGCTGGTCGCCGGGCTGCACGGCCTGATCGGCGGCGCTCTGACTTTCGGACTGTTCGCGATCTTCCGGGCGATCTACGGCGGGCTCGGCTGCGCGACTCCGTCCGCGACCCAGGCCTATCTCGCCTCGAGGACCCGGCGCAGCGGGCGGGTCGCCGCGCTTTCGGCGCTGTCGTCGTCGTTCGGCTTGGGCACGATCATCGGCCCGGCGCTGGCGCCTCTGTTCGTGCTTCCATTCATCGGCCTGCCCGGGCCGCTGTTCGCGTTCTCGGCCGTCGGCCTGCTGGTCGCCGCAGCGATCTGGGCATGGCTTCCCGACGACCGGCTCGGGCGCAGGACCGGCCGCGGAGCGGCGATGAGCTATCCCTCGCTCGCCACCACTCCGACCGGCGCCAGCGTCGTCGCAGCGACCTCGCCCAGGCAGCCGCGGCTCAAGTGGAACGACGCGCGGATCCGGCCGTGGATCGTCGCCGGAGTGGTCGCCGGCCACGCTCAGGCGGCGACTCTCACCTGCCTGGGTTTTTTCATCATCGACCGCTTGGCGCTCGAGCCGCAAGGATCGGAGGGGCCGATCTCGATCGTCATGATGGCCGGTGCGTCGGCGACCCTGGCCGCGCAATGGGGGCTGATCCCGCGGCTCAATGTGTCGCCGCGCGGGCTGATCCTGTGGGGCGCGCTGATCGCCGCCGCCGGGCTGACGGGGACCATGCTCGCCGGCGATCTCTACGGAATCACCATCGGCTTCGCGCTCGCCTCGACGGGCTTCGGTCTCACCCGCCCGGGCTTCACCGGCGGCGCGTCGCTCGCCGTCCCGCTGGCCGAGCAGGGCGCGGTCGCCGGGGTGATCACGGCGGCCAACGGGATCAGCTTCGTCGCCGCTCCGGCGATCGGCATGGTGCTGTACGCAATCGACCCGCGCAGCCCGTTCGCGCTGTCGGCGCTGCTGCTGGTTGGGCTCGCGGTCGCAATCGCCGGCCGCCGCCGGCTGCCGGGCGTGGCCTAGCCTTTTGCGTCGGACTTGGGCCGCAGCATTCCGGGCAGAACGAAGCCGATCCCGCCCAATGGCCGAACCGCATCCGACTTCAAGGTCTGGCGTATGCGCTCATACTCCTCGAGCATCTCGGGCGTCACCGATGCTCGAGTATCCAAAAGCGCCGCTTCGAAATCCGCCATGGTGACGTCTCCCGAGTCGAGTTTCCGGCGCAGCGCGATGAGCCCGGCGCGGCGCACCAGATCCTCGAGGTCGGCGCCGGTGAACCGTTCGGTGCGCTCCGCCAGGCTTTTGAGCTTGACGTTCTTGGCCAGCGGCATGCCCGAAGTGTGGATGGCGAGGATCCGCGCCCGGCCGGCGGCGTCGGGGGTGCCGACGTAGATCAGCTCGTCGAAGCGGCCGGGGCGGAGCAAGGCCGGATCGATCAGGTTCGGGCGGTTGGTTGCGCCGATCACGACGACGTTGTGGAGCTCCTCGAGCCCGTCCATTTCAGCCAGGATGGTGTTGACAACCCGCTCGGTGACCTGCGGCTCGCCGAAGCTGCCGCCGCGCGCGGGGACCAGGCTGTCGAGCTCATCGAAGAACACCACCGTCGGAGCGACCTGGCGGGCGCGGGCGAACAGCCGGGCGATCTGCTGCTCGCTCTCGCCGTACCATTTGGACAATAGGTCGGACGATTTGGTGGCGATGAAATTGGCTTCGCTTTCGCGCGCCGCGGCCTTGGCGAGCAGGGTCTTGCCGGTCCCGGGCGGGCCGTAGAGCAGGAATCCGCGCGCCGGGCGGATGCCGAGGCGCTTGAACGCCTCGGGGTGCTTGAGCGGCAGCTCGATGCCCTCGCGGAGACGCTCGCGCGCGTCGTCGAGCCCGCCGACGTCGTCCCAGCCGACGGTCGGCGCCTCGACCATCACTTCGCGCATCGCGGACGGCTGGACTCGCTTCAAGGCGTTGTCGAAGTCCCGAAGCTCGACCGACAATGCGTCAAGCACTTCGGTCGGGATGATTT
Source organism: Sphingomicrobium sp. (assembly GCA_050998435.1). Classification (GTDB taxonomy): domain Bacteria; phylum Pseudomonadota; class Alphaproteobacteria; order Sphingomonadales; family Sphingomonadaceae; genus Sphingomicrobium. The sequence goes on from JBPCQE010000132.1 coordinate 3,016, forward strand.
CGTCGGCGAGGTTGATTTTCGGCATGATCCGGCGGACCGCCTCGAGCGCCGCCTCGCGGGTCAAGGCCGCAAGGTCGGCGCCGACGAAGCCGTAGGTGCGGCGCGCGAGGTCATCTAAATTGACGTCCTGCGCCAGAGGCATGCCGCGGGTGTGGATTCCGAGGATTTCGCGGCGCCCCGCTTCGTCGGGAACTCCGACGACGATCTCGCGGTCGAGCCGGCCGGGACGGCGAAGCGCCTCATCGAGCGCATCGGGCCGATTGGTCGCGGCGATCACCACCACATTCTGCCGCGGCTCGAGCCCGTCGAGCAGGCTCAATAGCTGTGCGACCAGCCGCTTTTCCGCCTCGCCGGTGACCTGGCTGCGCTTGGGCGCGATCGAATCGATCTCGTCGATGAAGATGATCGACGGCGCCGCGTCGGCCGCATGCTCGAACAATTCGCGAAGCCGCTTTTCGCTTTCGCCATAGGCCGAGCCCATGATCTCGGGCCCGGCGATGTGGAAGAAATTCGCCTCGCTCTCGTTGGCGACCGCTCGCGCCAGGCGCGTCTTGCCGGTGCCCGGCGGCCCGTGCAGCAGGACGCCCTTGGGCGGGTCGACTCCAAGGCGCTGGAAGATCTCCGGGTGGCGCAGCGGCAGCTCGACCATCTCGCGCAGCGCCTCGATGGTGTCGCGCATTCCGCCGAGGTCGTCGTAGGTGACGTCCGCGCGGCGCTCGCCGTCCCTCTGGATATACTCGGGAAGCAGCTCGATCTGAGTCTTGGAATCGATGTGGACGATGCCGGCCGGGACCGTGTCGACGACCGCCAGCCGCACCTCCTGCAACGCGAAGGCCGGGGCGCTGAGCATCCTGCGCACTTCCTCGGGCATGTCGGCATTGACCCGCTGGTGGCCGGTCGTCGCGACGATGTCGCCTTCGGTCAAAGGTCGAGCGGCGAAGCTCCGCCGGAGCGCTTCGGCCGACCCATGGAGCCGCAGATTGTCCTGGGCCGGGGCAAGCACGACCCGAGTCGCCGGCTTCGACTCGGCCTTCCGGATTTCGACGAAATCCCCGGCGCCGACTCCGGCATTGGCGCGCTGCAGGCCGTCGAGGCGGACGATGTCGACTCCGACATCGTCGCTGTAAGGGCGGAGCGCTCGCGCGGGAGTCGAACGCTTACCGACGATTTCGATGACGTCGCCGTCCTTGATGCCAAGCTCTTTCATCAGCGTATCCGGCAGCCGGGCAAAGCCGCGCCCGCTGTCGGCCGGCGCCAGATTGGCGACCTGGACCTTGCGCGCCGAGGTTCGCTCCAGCGTATTGGTATCCGCCATCAAAGCTTCCTTATGTCATGCCGCATTCGCAACGACCGTTGCCCGCTTGAGTTCAATTGGGGCCTCGGCCGGCGTTCTTTCAATATTTGATCGCCCCGGCGATCTTGCGGACCAGCGGCCGCGGGACGAACCGCGTCGAGGACGCTCCGACCTTGTTGAGCCAGCCGGGAACGACGACCGCACGATTGCGCTCGAGGCCGTCGAGTCCGGCCCGCACAACGCTTGCCGCGTCCGCCGCGAAGCGGTCGAACGAACCTTTATCGTCAAACCCTGCGACGGCTCCGAACTCGGTCCGGGTCGGTCCGGGGCACAGCGCGGAAACGTGAATCCCATGCGGTTTCAGCTCCTCGTGAAGCGCCTCGGTGAACGACAGCACATAGGCCTTGGTGGCGAAATAGACCGCCATTCCGGGCCCGGGCTGGAAGGCCGCGGTCGAGGCGACGTTAAGGATGCTGCCGGCTTTGCGCTCGATCATGCCCGAAGCGACCGCTCGGCAAAGGTCGGTCAATGAGCCGATGTTGAGGTCGATCATCTGCCGCTGTCGCTTCGCATCGAGCTCGGCGAACCGGCCCTTGAGGCCAAAGCCGGCGTTGTTGACCAGCAGCTCGACCCGCTCGCCGGCGGCCTCGATGTCCGCCATCAGCCGATCGGCGGAGCCCGCTTCGGCAAGGTCGATGGCGACCGCGCGGGCATTGCCGAGCTCGGCCGCCAGCGCCTCCAGCCGGTCCCCGCGCCGGGCGGCCAGCACCAGCCGCGAGCCGCGCTTGGCCAGTTGCCGGGCCAACTCGACCCCGAGTCCGGCCGACGCGCCGGTGATCAGCGCGACGGGTCGTTCGGCGCTCACGCCCCCCGCGAGACGGTCGCCTTGACGATCCGACCCGGCTCGCGCGGCGGCTCTCCGACGGGAAGCGAGTCGACATGCTCCATTCCGCTCTCGACCTCGCCCCAGACCGTATATTGATTGTCGAGGAAGGTCGCGTCGTCGAGGCAGATGAAGAACTGGCTGTTGGCGCTGTCCGGGTTGGCCGTGCGCGCCATCGAGCACACCCCGCGGACGTGCGGCTGGCTGCTGAATTCGGCCTTGAGGTTGGGCAGGTCCGAGCCGCTGGTGCCAGTGCCGGTCGGGTCGCCGCCCTGGGCCATGAAGCCGGGGATCACCCGGTGGAATTTGACGTCGTCGTAGAAGCCGCTCTCGGCCAGAGTCGAGATGCGCTCGACGTGTCCCGGGGCGATGTCGGGGCGCAGCTTGATGACGACGTCGCCACCGGTTGAAAGGGATAGGGTCAGGCGGTCGGCGTCGGCCATGGATCAAGCTCCGTTGGGTGGGATGTGCGGCCCGCACTTAGGAGCGGCGGCGCGCTTGCGCCAGTGGAGGCGCGCCAATAGGAGGGCGCCACCGGGTCGGAAGGGGTGAAGCGCATGAGCGAGAGCGAGAATATCGCCGACGCGCCGGTCGCTCCCCCCGAGGCCGAAGCCCGTCGCCCGATGGATGCCGAGGACCGGCTTCGCCCCGAGTTCGTCGACAAGGTGCTCGACGCGGTCGACGCCGGCGACGACGTCACCGCTCGGGCGCTGGTCGAGCCGCTTCACCCGGCCGATGTCGCCGACCTGATCGAGCTCGCCGCGCGCGACGAGCGCGAGGGGCTGGTGAAAGCGCTCGCCGGGATCGTCGACGCCGAAGTGCTCGCCGAGATGAACGAGCACGTCCGCGAGGCGCTGCTCGAGGCGCTCGAGCCCGAGCAGGTCGCCGACCTCGCCGGTCAGATGGACACCGACGACGCGGTTGCGATCCTCGAGGACCTCGAGGAGGACGACCAGCGCGCGGTGCTCGAGGCGATGGAGCCCGACGACCGAGCGGCGATCGAGGAAGCGCTCACTTACCCGGAGGAATCGGCCGGCCGGCTGATGCAGCGCGACCTGATCGCGGTGCCGGAGCATTGGACGGTCGGCCAGCTGATCGATTATTTGCGCTCGACGGCCCAGCTCGCCGACGACTTCTGGGAAGTGTTCGTCGTCAACCCGACCCACCACCCGGTCGGCACCTGCAAGCTGTCGAGCATCCTGCGGTCGCCGCGCTCGTCGCCGGTGCGGGACATCATGATGGAGGAGCAGACCCTGATCCCGGTCGATATGGACCAGGAGGAGGTCGCGCTGCGCTTCCAGAAATACGCGCTCATTTCGGCCGCGGTGGTCGATGGCGCCGGGCGGCTGGTCGGAATGATCACCGTCGACGACGTGGTCCACATCATCCAGGAGGAAGCCAGCGAGGACGTGCTGCTGCTGTCCGGCGCCGGCGAGGAAGGCGACATCAACGAGCCGGTGAGCGAAAGCTACCGCGCCCGAGTGCGCTGGCTGATCGCCAATCTGCTGACCGCGCTGGTCGCCGCATTCGTCATCCGCCAGTTCGAGGACAGCATCGAGCGACTGGCGATCCTCGCCGTGCTGATGCCGATCGTCGCCGGAGTCGGCGGCAACGCCGGCACCCAGACGCTGGCCGTCACCGTGCGCGCGATCGCCACCAACCAGCTGACCGGCTCCAACCGCTGGCGGGCGGTCGGCCGCGAGCTGCGAGTCGCGATTCTGAACGGAATCACGGTCGCGGTGCTGATCGGGCTCGGAGTCACTCTGGTGCTTGGCAGCCAGGCCCTCGGGGCGGTGATCGCGGTGGCAATGCTGTTCAACATCATCGTCGCCGGCCTCGCCGGAGTGCTGGTCCCGCTGGCGCTCGAGCGCGCCGGGACCGACCCGGCCGTGGCCAGCAGCGTGTTCGTGACGATGGTCACCGATTCGATGGGTTTCCTGCTGTTCCTCGGGCTTGCGACTGCGGCCGGAGTGGCCGGCTAAAGCGTTGTCATCGCCGGCCTGAACCGGCATTGCGAAAGCGTGCCGAAACTCCATTTGACCAAGTTCGCGTGCGGCTGCCGAACCCTCGAGGCGCGCGAAAAGCGAATGCTCGCGCGCGACCGCGGCGGCGAGGTGCGCGTCGTCACTCGGATGCGGACCAAGCGCGCCGAAGAGCTGATCGGCGGCTCGGTCTACTGGATCGTCAAGCACCGGCTCGTGGCCTGCCAGCAGATCCTGCGCCTCGAAGACCGTTCCGACGGCCGGATCGACATCGTCTGCTCGGCCGAGCTGGTGCTGATCCCGCCCAGCCCCAAGCGCGCCCACCAGGGCTGGCGCTATCTCGAGGACGGCAGCGCGCCGCCACCGGAGGGGGACGGGTCGGGCATCGCCGACCTGCCGCCGCGGCTTTACGGCAAGCTGGCGACGCTCGCGCTGGTCTGACTTGTCGCGCCGGGACGCGCGAGTTATCTCCGCCCTTCGAATCCATCCTATGGAGGCAGTGCATGACCCACTTCCCGGTTTCGGCGGCGATCGATGCAAAGGTCGCGAGCCAGGCGATGCTCAGCCATCCCTTCTACCAGGCGTGGACCGAGGGGCGGCTGCCGCTCGACACGCTGCGCGATTATGCGCGGCAGTATTTTCACCATGTCGAGGCGTTTCCGCGTGCGGTCAGCGCCGTGCACAGCGCTTGCCCCGACCGCGGCGGCCGGCGGATGCTGGCCGAGAACCTCGCCGAGGAAGAGGGGATCGAGGCCGGCAAGCAGGACCATGCAAGCCTGTGGATGATGTTCGCCTGCGGCCTCGGCGAAAGCGAGGACGCGGTTCGCGGCCAGCGGCTCAACCCCGAGACCGAAGCGCTGATCGAGACTTTCCGCCGGCTTTCGCGCCGCTCCTACGCATCGGGCCTCGGAGCGCTCTACGCGTACGAAAGCCAGTTCCCGGGCGTCGCGGCTGCGAAGATCGAGGGGCTGGTCGAGCGTTACGGGATCAGGGACGAGCCGACCCTGCGCTTTTTCCGGGTCCACGAAAGCGCCGATGTCGAGCACAGCCAGGTGTGCCGCGAACTTCTGGACCAACTGCCGGCAGGCGAGCGCACCGAAGCCATTGCCGCGGGTGAGGAACTCGCCGGTGCGCTGTGGAATTTCCTGTCGGGAGTCGAAGCGCGCGCGACCGTCCAGTAGCGCCTAGGGGACCCCATCAAAGTACTACTTTGATGGGCGCCCTTAGCGGCAGCCGTTGACGCTCGCCGAGCCGCTCGCCTTAACGGTGCACGCCGGGCGTCCGCCGAGCTCGACGGTGGCCGCGCCCTGCGCGTCGACCTTGGCGGTGTTGGTCACATTCGCGCGGACTGTGGCCGGACCCTGAGCGCCGATAGTGGCGTCCTTCGTCGTCAGGCCGGCCGCGTCGAGCGAAGAAACGCCGCGGACGATCGCGGTGAGCTTCGGAGCGGTGCCGGCGAGGCTCACGCTGGCAGTTCCGGAGATCGACACCTTCAATTGGTCGACCGCGACCGAGCCGATGCTCGCCGAGCCGGCGCCCTGGACCGACAGGTCGAACGACAGTCCGCGCGCCTTGTCGATCGCCAGGCTGCCCGACCCGTTCAGCCAGGCGGCATTGAGGTCGTGGGTGCCGATGCTGATCTCGACCGGCCCCCTGGCCTCGCCCGGATAGCCGCTCCACGACGAGCCGTTGCTTCGGACGACAAGGGTTCGGCCCTGGACGTCGAGGGTGACCGAGTCGAGCGCGGCCGGCGAGCCTCCGCTGGCCTTCGCGAACGGAGCGACTCCGGTCGTCAGTCGAACCTTGAATGGGCCCTCGACGCGGATCCGGTCGAACCCGCTGACCCCGAAATTGCGGGTCGCAGCGCCGCCCGGGGCGGCGGCACAAGCGAGGAGGATCAGGGCGGGCAGGCCAAGGGAAAGGAAAGTGCGCATGGCCGCACCTTCACCGCTTTATGGTTAAGATCGCCTTTAAGAGCAGTCGACGTTGCCCGAGCCGGCCTTGCTGATGCTGCACTTGGCGCCGCCGCTGACGCGAACGTCGCCCGACCCGGCGATCTCGACCGAGGCGGTGCTGGTGGCGTGGGCGGAGACATTGCCCGAGCCAGCGATCGACACCGATGCCGTCTCGGCGACCACCTCCGCGCCATCGATGTCGCCGGAGCCGGCGACTTCATGGTTGGCGATCGCGGCGCGGCCGCGGCCGGCGTTGATCTCGCCCGACCCGGCGATGCCCGCCTTCAGGCGTTTGACGTTGACCTCGCCGACGCGAAGATTGCCCGAGCCGGCGACGCCCGCTTCGAACGAATCGCCCGCGACCTTGTCGACCGAAATGTCGCCGGAGCCGGCGATTTCCGCGGCGGCAAGGGTCGGGACGGTGACAACCAGTTTCACCTTATGGCCGTTTGACGAGCCGAAATTGATCCCCGAGCGCTTCTTCGTATGGATGCTGAGAGTCCCGCCCTTGA
>JBPCQE010000097.1:0-9538 GCA_050998435.1 Sphingomicrobium sp.
CGCAGCTGCCCATCGAGATCACGTAGCGCGGCTCGGACATCTGGTCGTAGACTCGGCGCAGAGCCGGAGCCATCTTGTTGCACAGCGTTCCGGCGACGATCATCACGTCGGACTGGCGCGGGCTCGCTCGGGGAGCGACTCCGAAGCGCTCGAGATCGTAGCGCGGCATGTTGACGTGGATCATCTCGACCGCGCAGCAGGCGAGCCCGAAGGTCATCCACCACAACGAGCCGGTGCGCGCCCAGGTGAACAGATCCTCGGTGGTGGTGACCATGAACCCTTTTTCGTTGAGGCTCTGCCGGAGAATTTCGAGCTGCTCGCGGTCGACCTCGCCCGGGACCAGCCCGGCGAGCCGCGCCAGCTCCTCCTCAGTCGGCATCGGGTCGTGCCGAGCGTCGAGGGTCACTCCCATTCGAGCGCCCCTTTCTTCCACGCGTAGGCGAGTCCGAGCGCGAGCTCGCCGAGGAAGATCATCATCGCAATCCAGCTCGCCATTCCGGTGCCGGCCAGCGACACCGCCCACGGGAACAGGAACGCGGCTTCGAGGTCGAAGACGATGAACAGGATCGCGACCAGATAGAAGCGGACGTCGAACCGCATGCGGCTGTCCTCGAAGGCCGGAAAGCCGCACTCATATTCGCTGAGTTTCTCCGCGTTGGGGCGATGCGCGCCGGTCAGCCGGGCGACCAGCATCGGCAGGACGACGAACGCCGCCGACAACGCCAGAGCGACGGCGAGGAACAGCAGGATCGGCAGATATCCGGCGGCAACGCTGGCCAAGGGGAAACTCCACTACGCGAGGCTGGCGGGGCTTTAGGACAGGGCGCCGATACGGGCAACACCGGCGGAGGCTCAAATCCAAGGGAAATCAGATCGCTCGAAGCGCCCCGGACAGCAATTTATGCAGCCGCGAGTGGACGTCGCCGTTGCCGGCCAGATATTCGCGCCGATCGAACATCTGGTCGGAGCCGCGGTAGTCGGTGACGAACCCGCCCGCCTCGCGAATCAGGAGGACTCCCGCGGCGGTGTCCCAGATGTCGAGATCGTCCTCCCAGAAGCCGTCCATGCGCGCCGCCGCGACCCAGGCGAGGTCGAGTGCCGCCGACCCGAACCGGCGGACGCCCGAAACGTGCGGGGCGATCGCCGAATAGATCCGGCCCCACGCCGCGAAATCCCCCCGGCCAAGGTGCGGCATTCCGGTACCGATCAGGGTTTCGCTGAGGTCGCGGCGGGCCGAGACTCGAAGCCGCCGCTCGTTGAGCCAGGCGCCGCGGCCCTTCTCGGCCCAGAAGCTCTCGTCGGTCAGCGGCTGGTAGACCAGGCCTTGCGTGATTTCGGGCTTGGCGCCGGGCCGCCGCTCCTCGACCGCGATGCTAATCGCGAAATGCGGCACTCCGTGGAGGAAGTTGGTGGTGCCGTCGAGCGGGTCGACGATCCAGCGCGGCTTGTCCGGATTGCCCTCGATCTCGCCGCCCTCCTCGAGCAGCATCCCCCAGTCGGGCCGCGCGGCGCGCAGCTCCTCGACGATCGTCTGCTCGGCGCGCTTGTCGGCCATCGAGACGAAGTCGGCCGGTCCCTTGCGGCTGACCTGGAGCTGCTCGACCTCCCCGAAATCGCGGCGCAGGCGCGGCGCCGCCTTGCGGGCCGCGCGCTGCATGACGGTGACAAGGCCCGAATGGGAAACCATCGCCTAGTCCGCGCGGCGGACGTAGGTCTGCTCGTAGACGTCGACGACGATCCGAGTCCCCGCGCCGATGTGCGGCGGGACCATCACTCGGACGCCATTATCGAGCATCGCCGGCTTGTAGCTCGACGAGGCGGTTTGCCCCTTCACCACCGCGTCGGCCTCGACGATCAAGGCTTCGATGGTGTCGGGCAATTGAACCGAGATCGGCCGCTCGTCGTACAGCTCCATGACCACGTCCATGCCGTCCTGGAGGAACGCCGCGGCATCGCCGAGCAGATCCTTGGGCAGGCTGATCTGCTCGTAGGTTTCCTTGTCCATGAAGGTCAGCATGTCGCCGTCCGCGAAGAGGAATTGGAAATCCTTGGTGTCGAGCCGCACGCGCTCGACCGTCTCCGCCGAGCGGAAGCGGACATTGTTCTTGCGGCCGTCGATGAGGTTCTTCATCTCGACCTGCATATAGGCGCCGCCCTTGCCCGGCTGGGTGTGCTGGATCTTCACCGCGCGCCAGATGCCGCGCTCATATTCGATGATGTTGCCGGGACGAATGTCCACGCCGCTGATCTTCATGCCGTTCGACCTTCAAAGAACCGTTCGGGCTGCTAGCCGCTGGCCTTCTTACCGGCAAGCAGCGGAAACGGGTTGATCGCGCTGCCGTGATACCATTTCTCGCCCGGCTGCATGCGGTGGATCGCAAAATGCAAATGGGGTCCGCCGGGGTTGGCGTTGCCAGTATGGCCGACGCGACCGATCGGCTGCCCGCGCTTGACCCGCTGGCCCTCGGCGAGTCCAGGCGCGTAGCCCTGCAAATGCGCGTAATAATAGATCCAGCGCTGGTCGGGCGAGCGAACGTAGGCGGTGATCCCGCCGCCGCCCTGCGACAGGAACAGCTTCTCGACAATTCCACTGGCCGCGGCAACCACCGGTGCTCCTTCAGGCGCCATGATGTCGATCGCGTCGTGAACCCGGGCGCCGGCGGCGCGAGCCTGCGTGTACGTGTCGCTGAGCTGGTGCGGCTTAATTCCGGCGACCGGCAGAGCGAGGCCCGCCGGCCCGACCGTCACGCCCTCGGCAATGGTAACCTGCGGCTGGCCGCTGGGATCGATCGTCACCTTGTCGCCCGAAGCGGTGACCTGGGACTCGCTGGCCGTCGGCGCGCCGGCAATGCCGAAGTAGAAGATCCAGAAGGCGCTAACCAGGATCGCCGTAACGACCGCGGTGCCAACGACCTTGAACATCAGGCCTGGAAGATCGCCGTGAAGCCCGGCTTCAGCATCCGCGACAGCCGAAGCACGTCCCAATTGGTCATCCGGATGCAGCCGCTCGATTCGGCTCGGCCGATGGTTTGCGGCTCGTTGGTGCCGTGGATCCCGTAATGCTCCTTGGTGAGGTCGAGCCAGGCGACTCCGACCGGTCCGTTGGGCCCCGGCGGAAGTGTGAGTTCCTTGTCCGTTTTCGGATTGTTGAGCAATTCGGGCTGGTACTTGAAGGGCGGCAGGAACGCGTAGGTCGTCGCTTTCCATCGCCCGATCGGCAGCGGATATTGCTTGGAGCCCATGGTCACGGGAAATGCGGCGACGAGCTGCGCCTCGGAGGCGACATCGTCGCCCTCCGTCGTTTCGCCTTTCGGATTGCCCTTCGATTCGCCCTGCGGACCGGCCGGCACCGTGCCACGATAGACTTTGAGCACGCCCTCGCTCTTGTCGACGACGACATAATCGCCCTGCGGTTGCTCGCCGTTGATGTTGAGCGCGTTGAATGCGGTCGCGCCATTCCCCTGCACCCCGGAATACTCGCGCGATGTCGGCACGACATTGGGCAGCCGCAGCTCCTGGCCGTTGCCAATGAGCTTGTCGGGCCCGTTCAGAGCGACGATCGTGTCGGGGGTCGTGTGGTAGCGCTCGGCGACCTTCTCGAGCATGTTGCGATAGCCGAGGAACCCGAGCTCGGCCTGCTTCTCAGGGTTCTGCGGGAACGGGTAGACGTACTGGCTGCGAACGTCGTCGGGGCCGAGCCGGACCATGACGGTCGAGGGACGATTGGCCTGCAAAAGCGCCTGACGCGTGTCGTTGTCGAGTTCGCCGGTCGCATCGAGGTTGCGCGCGCGCTGGAAGCTGCGCAGCGCCAGCTTGAACGATTCGCCTTCCTTGCCGTCGATCACCCCGGGCGAGAAGCCGTGGGCCGACATCAGCACCTGCGCGTGGAAGAACTCGCCGTCGATCGGCGAGCCCGGAGTGCCGGGCGCCACCCATGGCTTTTCGCCACGAGACGTGGCGGTGGCGGTGTTGGAAGCCGGCTGCTGGGCGGGTTGCTGAGAAGCCTGGGCCATGGCGACGGCGGCGGTGGTCGCTCCGAGCAGTCCGAGGACAAGGTGGGAGGATTTCGAAAACACGCAACTCTCCTGATGCAAAAGTGGTTGGGAACTGAACGATGGAGCCCGAACTAGTTTCCATGCCCGCCGCCGCGGGCCGAGTCCACGTCGGTTGCTCGGGCTGGGTCTATCGCCACTGGAAGGGTGGCTTTTACCCCGCCGAGCTGCCGCAAAAGCGCTGGTTCGAGCGCTATGCGGAGGATTTTGACACCGTCGAGATCAACGCCAGCTTCTATCGCGTTCCACTGGTTTCGACGTTCGACGGCTGGCGGGCCAAAGCGCCGCCGGAATTCCGCTACGCTCTCAAGGCCAACCGCCTTCTCACCCACATGAAGAAACTGCTCGATTGCGAACAGCCGCTGGCCGAGTTCATCGAGCTCGCGCGGCGGCTCGGACCGACATTGGGCCCCATCCTGTTCCAGCTGCCGCCGAGCCTGCACAAAGACCTTCCGAGGCTTGAGGCATTCCTCGAGCGGCTGCCCGGCGACCTCGAGCATGTCGTCGAGTTCCGCCACAAGAGCTGGTACGAGGACGACGTTGTGGAGCTGCTCGACGCGCACGGTGCCGGCTTCGTCAGCCACGATTTGAAAGGGCTGGTGTCGCCGCGCTGGGCGAGCGGCCGAACGGCCTACGTCCGCTTCCACGGCACCGCCGGCAAGTACCGCGGCCGCTACAGCGACGAGGCGATGTCCGACTGGGCGGACTGGCTGGTCGAGCAGCGCGCCGCCGGCCGCTCGGCGTGGGCCTATTTCAACAACGACATCGGCGGCGACGCGATCGCGGATGCGAGGACACTGCGGCAATTGATTGGCTCCCGGGCCCGCTCCGGCCTAGGCCTAGCGCAATGAGCAGCGCCAGCCAGATGCAGGTCCACGGAGACTATTCGGCGACCGGCTACGCGTTCGTCGAAAAGCTGCTTGCCGCGGGGCTCGCGAAGGCGCTGCTCGACCGCATCTGGACCGATCTTCGCGACGAGAAGATTCAGTTGCGCCACGCCCGGTCGAACAAGCTACTGACCAAGCCAGCGATGGAGTTGCACGGCGCGAGACATCCCCCCCTGACGACCTTTCTCTGGGGCTTGACGCCGCTGCTCTCGGAGCTGACCGGCGCCGAGTTGCTGCCGACCTACTGCTTCTTTCGGCTCTATCAGCGGGGTGATCGGCTGCGGGTGCATTCTGACCGCGACGCCTGCGAGCACAGCCTATCGCTGACTCTCGGCTATAGCGACGGCGAGATCTGGCCGTTCGAGGTCGGCCAGCGGCCGGCGCGGCCCGGCCGCGCGGAAGATTTCGGCGATGAGCCGTTCAGCTCGATCGCGATGCGTCCGGGAGATGCAGTTCTGTACCGCGGCATCGACCGCCGCCACGGCCGAATCAGCCCCAACCCCAACCAATGGTCGGCGCACCTGTTCTGCCATTGGGTCGCGGCCGACGGTCCGCACAAGGATCTGGCGTTTGAAAATCCGCCGACCGCCGACCCCTAGGGGCCTAACAGCTTTCCGAACGCGGTGACCGCCGCCGCGGGATCATCCTTGCCCCACACCGCCTGGCACACCGCAACGAAATCGGCGCCGGCGTCGACCAGCGGCCACGCATTGTCGGGCGTGATTCCGCCGATCGCGACGCACGGGATTTCGAACAATGCCGACCACCAGCTGAGGATCGAGGGGTGCGGGCGGTAGTTCGAGGGCTTCGTCGTCGTCGGGTAGAAAGCGCCGAATGCGACATAGTCGGCGCCCGCCTCGCCCGCCTCCATCGCCAAATGGCGGCTGTCGTGGCAGGTGCGGCCGATCTGCGCCGCCGGGCCCAGCAGAGCCCGGGCTTCTCGAACATCGCCGTCCGACTGGCCAAGATGGACCCCGTCGGCGCCGATCCGCCGGGCAAGCTGCATGCTGTCGTTGACGATGAACGCGGTGCCGTGGTCGGCGCAGATGCGCTGCAGCGGTTCGGCGAGCTTCGCCACCTCGTGCTCGCCAACGTCCTTGACCCGTAGCTGGAAGGCCGCAACCGGTCCCGCTCCGAGCGCCGCCTTCAAGCGCTCGGGGAACGCTCCCCCGACGTCCTGGACGCTGATCAGATAGAGCTTGCACGGCTCGGTCCGCTCGGGCGGCGGGAGGATCGCGAAGTCTTCGGTCAGTTCCTTCATGGCGCGCTCCTAGCGAATGAATTAGGGCGATCCAATGAACCGAACAGCCACTGTCCTCGCTTTGCTGGCGCTAACCTCCTGCGCGACGGTGCCGGAGACAGATTTCGCCAACGGCCCCACCGCTTCGCTGAATGAGGTCGCCAATCTCGATGGTCTGACCGTCCGGCCGCTCGCGGTCATCGAGGACAGCCGGTGCCCCGCCCAGGTTCAATGTGTCTGGGCAGGGCGCGTGCGGATCCGCGCGGAAGTCAGGGGCGACGGAATCCGTGAACTGACACTCGGCGAACCGGTGACTGTGAGTAGCGGCACTCTCACCTTGGTCGACGTCCGGCCAGGCAAGCGCGCGCCGGAAGCCATCGCACCGCGCGCCTACCAGTTCACTTTCCGCTTCGAGCGCTAGGTCGCGACCTTCGCGGTCGACGCTTCGTAAATCTGATCAATCGAGCGGCCGAGCGTCCGGTCGAACTCCTCGGCGCTCATGGCGTGGCTCAGGCCCTCGAGCAACGCGCGCGAGAAGCTCGCCACCAGGCCCTCGTTGCGGGCGAGCTCGAGGCACGCCTCGTCGCGCGGGAAACCGCCGGACAATGCCACAACGCGAAGCACTTGGGGGTGGCGGACCAGCGGCACGAACAGCCCGGGCTCGGCGGGGATCGACAGCTTGAGCATCACCTGCCGGCCCTCGGGCAGCGCATCGAGCGCCCGCTGCAGCTCATCGAGCAGGATCCGGTCGGCCGAATCGCGCTCCGGGCTCTTGATCGAAACTTCGGGCTCGATAATCGGCATCAGACCCTTGCGCGCGATCTGCTCGGCGACCTCGAACTGCTGCCGGACAACGTCGGCGATGCCTTTCCGGTTCGCGAGATCGATCACCGAGCGCATCTTGGTTCCGAACACGCGCTTGGAGTTGGCGCGGTCGAGCAGCTCGTCGAGCCCCGGATTGGGCTTCATCAGCCGGACTCCGTCGGCCTCGTCCTCGAGCCCCTTGTCGACCTTGAGGAACGGCACCACTCCGCGCTCCCAAAGCGCGTTCGGAACCGGCTTGCCGTTCGCTTCGCCGTCCATCGTCCGCTCGAACAGGATCGCGCCGATCACTCGTTCCCCGGTGAACGCCGGCGAGGTGATGATCCGCACCCGCATCGCGTGGATCCGGTCGAACATCTCCTCGTCGCTCGACCATTCGTCGCCCTTGTAACCGTAGGCAGTGAGCGCTCCCGGCGTCGAGCCGCCGCTCTGGTCGAGCGCGGCGATGAAGCCGTCGCCGTCGTGGATTTTGGTCAACATCTGCTGGTTCATGGTCATCCCTGCTGTTTCTGGAGCGCCGCTACTCCGGGCAGCGTACGCCCTTCCATCCATTCGAGAAACGCTCCGCCGGCGGTCGAGACGAAGCTGAAATCGGCCGTGACTCCGGCGTGATTGAGCGCCGCCACCGTGTCCCCGCCGCCGGCGACCGAAACCAGGCCGCCTTCCTTGGTCAAAGCGGCGGCGGTCCTGGCGAGCGCGACGGTGGCGGCGTCGAACGGCGGAGTCTCGAACGCTCCCAAAGGCCCGTTCCACACCAGGGTACGGCAGGTCTTGAGGACGTCGCCGAAAGCCTCGACCGCGGTCGGGCCGACGTCGAGGATCATCTCGTCGCCGGCGACTTCATGGACGTTGGCGGTTCTCAGGCTGGCCGGATTGGCCGCGAATTCCCTGGCCACCACGACATCGTACGGCAAATGGATCGTGCAGCCCGCCGATTCCGCCTGGGCGAAGATGGCGCTCGCCTCCCCGGTCAGCTCGTGCTCGCACAAGGACTTGCCGACCGCGACCCCACGCGCGGCGAGGAAGGTGTTGGCCATTCCGCCGCCGATAATCAGATGGTCGACCTTGCCGACCAGGTGGCCGAGCACCGCGAGCTTGGTCGAGACCTTGGCCCCGCCGACCAGGGCCGCGACCGGCCGCTCGGGATTGCCGAGCGCCTTTTCGAGGGCGCCGAGTTCGGCCTGCATCGCCCGACCGGCGAAACTCGGAAGCAAATGGGCGATGCCCTCGGTCGAGGCGTGGGCGCGATGCGCGGACGAAAAGGCGTCGTTGACGTAAAAATCGCCGAGCGCGGCCATGGCTTTGGCGAGCCCGCGGTCGTTGGCCTCCTCGCCGGCATGGAAGCGGGTGTTCTCGAGGATCCCGATATTGCCCGGCAGCATGGTCATCACTCCGCGTTCCGCCTCGGGTCCCTGGCAATCCTCGACGAAGCGCACCGAACGGCCGCTCAGCAGCGTCAGCGGCCGCACCAGCTGGGCGGTCGACATGTCGGGCCGGTTTTGACCCTTCGGCCGCCCGAAATGCGACAGCAGCAGCACGATGGCGTTGCGGTCGGCAAGCTCGAGCACAGTCGGCAACATCGCCCGCAGACGAGTGTCGTCGGACACCGACGCGCCCTCCATCGGCACGTTCAAGTCGACCCGCACCAGCACGCGCTTGCCAGCGAGGTCGTCGGGCAGGTCGTCCAGGGTCTTGAACTCGGCCACGCCAGCTAAAGCTTGGCCATCGCCCCGGCGGTGTCGACCATCCGGTTCGAAAAGCCCCATTCATTGTCGTACCAGCTGACGACTCGGACCAGCTTGCCTTCGATCACCGCGGTCTCGAGGCTGTCGACGGTCGAGCTCGCCGGATTGTGGTTGAGGTCGATCGAGACCAGCGGCTCGTCGCTGTAGTCGAGGACGTCCTTCAGCGGCCCGCTTTCGGAAGCGGCCTTCAACGCCGCGTTGACCTCCTCCTTCGAAGTCTCGCGGCCGGGGACGAAGGTCAGGTCGATCAGGCTGACGTTGGGCGTCGGCACCCGCACCGCCGAGCCGTCGAGCTTGCCTTTCAGCTCCGGAAGCACCTCGCCGACCGCGCGCGCGGCGCCGGTGGTGGTCGGGATCATCGACATCGCCGCGGCGCGGGCGCGGCGCATGTCGGGGTGGATCTGGTCGAGGATCTTCTGGTCGTTGGTGTAGCTGTGAATGGTAGTCATCAGCCCGCGCTCGATGCCGAGCGTGTCGTTCATCACCTTGGCGACGGGGGCCAGGCAGTTGGTCGTGCACGAGGCGTTGGAAACGATGGTGTGGCCGGCCTCGCGCTTGTCGTGGTTGACCCCGTAGACGATCGTCAGGTCGACGCCCTTGGCCGGCGCGGAGATCAGCACCCGCTTGGCTCCGGCGTCGAGATGCTTCTGGCTACCGTCGCGATTCGTGAAGAAGCCGGTGCACTCGAGTGCCAGCTCGATTCCATTGTCGCGGTGCGGGAGCTTGGCCGGGTCGCGCTCGGCGGTGACCTTGATGCGCTTGCCGTTGATGACCAGATCGTTGCCCTCGGCG
>JBPCQE010000136.1:0-8556 GCA_050998435.1 Sphingomicrobium sp.
ATCCTCACGGCGACCAGAGCGTCTATGACGCGATGGTCCGGCTCGCGCAGGATTTCGCGCTTCGCTACCCATTGGTCGACGGCCAGGGCAATTTCGGCAACATCGACGGCGATAACGCCGCCGCCTACCGCTACACCGAAGCGCGGCTGACCGCGGTCGCGAGCCAGCTGATGGCCGGGCTCGACGAGGGCACGGTCGATTTCCGGCCAACCTACAACGGCGAGGAAGAAGAGCCCGAGGTTTTCCCCGGGCTGTTTCCCAACCTGCTCGCCAACGGCGCCAGCGGAATCGCGGTCGGGATGGCGACGTCGATCCCGCCGCACAATGTCAGCGAGCTGATCGACGCGGCGGTCAGTCTGATCGAAAATCCGAAAGCCGAGGACTTCGCGCTGATGGAGTTCGTCCTCGGCCCGGATTTCCCGACCGGCGGCGTCTTGGTCGACGGCAAGGAGGCGATCGCGTCGGCCTATGCGACCGGGCGGGGCAGCTTCCGCCTCAGGGCGTCGATTTCGGTCGAGCGCGAGAAGGGCGGCGGCTGGCATCTGCTGGTCAGCCAAATGCCCTACGGAGTGCAGAAAAGCCGGCTGATCGAGCAGGTCGCGGCGCTGATCGCCGACAAGAAACTGCCGATCCTCGCCGACGTCCGCGACGAAAGCGACGAGGCTGTGCGGCTGGTGCTCGAGCCGCGGTCGCGGACCGTCGACCCGCAGCTGCTGCTCGAGAGCCTGTACCGGCTGACCGACCTCGAGATCCGCTTCCCGCTTAACCTCAACGTGCTCGACGCCAACCGGACTCCGGGAGTCATGAGCCTCAAGCAGGCGCTGACCGCCTGGCTGGCGTTCCAGATCGAGGTCATGCTCAACCGCTCGCGGACCAGGATCGGCAAGATCGACGAGCGCCTCGAGCTGCTCGACGGCTTCCTGGTCGCCTTCCTCAACTTGGACCGGTTGATCGCGATCATCCGCACCGAGGACGAGCCCAAGCCGGTGCTGATCGCGGAATTCGAGCTCAATGACCGCCAGGCTGAGGCGATCCTCAACATGCGGCTGCGGCAGTTGCGCCGCCTCGAGGAGATGCAGATCGGCAAGGAGCGCGAGGCGCTGTCCAAGGAGCGCGACGAGCTGGTGAAGCTGGTTGAAAGCCCGGCCCGGCAGAGGACCCGGCTGAAGAAGGAACTGGCCGCGGTCCGCGAGCGATTCGGCGACGAGCGGCGAACCCGGCTCGAGGAAACCGGAGCGACCCGCGAGATCGACTGGTCGGCGATGATCGAAAAGGAGCCGATCACGGTGCTGCTGTCGCAGCGCGGCTGGCTCCGGGCGATGCGCGGGCACTTGGCGCGAGAGGAGCTCGAGGCGCTCAAGTGGCGCGAGGGCGACGGCCCGTTCATCCACTTCCACGCCCAGACCACCGACCGGCTGGCGTTGTTCGCCGACAACGGCCGCGCTTACACGCTGGCCGGCGACAAGTTGCCCGGGGGACGCGGCTTCGGCGAGCCGGTGCGGCTGCTGATCGACCTCGACGCCGAGGTCGGGATCGTCGCCTTCACGATCGCCCAGCCGCAAGCCCGGCTGCTGGTCGCCTCATCGGACGGGCGCGGGTTCGTCACTCCCGGCGAGGCGGTGCTGGCCGAGACCCGCAAGGGCAAGCAATTGGTCAATCTTCGGCCCGGCGCGAAGGTCGCGGTGGTGCGCGAGATCCCCGAAGGCGCCGACATGGTGGCGACGGTCGGCGAGAACCGGAAGATGCTGGTGTTCCCCTTGTCGGAGCTTCCCGAGCTTGGGCGCGGGCAAGGGATCATGTTGCAGCGCTATCGCGACGGCGGCCTGTCGGACGCGGTCGCGTTCCGCTTTGCCGAGGGCCTCAGCTGGGCGCTCGGCGGCGAGAGCGGGCGGGTGCGGACCGAAAGCGACTTGAGCGCGTGGCGTGCGGCGCGCGGAGCGGCAGGTCGGATGCCCCCGCTCGGCTTCCCGCGAAGCAACCGCTTCGGATAGCCCGCAATCAGCTGATTACCGGTCGAATTATACTCGGAATTAACTTCGCGCGGTTAGGCCGTTGCCGATGCAGGCTGCAGCCAAACGTCAACCGGGGCCCGGAAGGCACCGGCGGGGGGCCACTCCCGGTGCCCAACCGCCCATTGCGACGGCGGACGATGCGGCATTGCTTGGGGCGCTGCCGATCGCCGCGGCGGTCGTCACCCAGCGCGACGACGGCGGCATTCAGATTCTCGCGCACAATGGGCGCTTCCGCGAAACGGTCGACCAATCGAGCTGCACCGCGCTCGAATGGGACCATGCCGAGTGCCTCAAGGAAGGCCCGATCGCCGAGCTCCTGGCCAATTATTTCGCCGGCACCGATCCCGTCGGCGAGCTCGATTTTCCCGACGGCGACGGAGTCTCCGCCCGCTATTTCCGGATCAAGCTGGCGCCTTTGCCGCGCGGCACGGACTCGGCGCCGCGCTGCCTGCTGAGCGTCGTCGACCGAACGGTCGAGGTTCAGGCCGAGCGGACCTTGCGCGCCGAGATGCTGCGCGACAGCCTGACCGGGCTGCCCAACCGGCTCGCCTTCTCCGAGGCGATCGAGAAGGCCGGGGACAAGGTCTCGCGCGATCTCGAGCATGCGGTGCTGGTGGTCGACATGCTGCGCTTCAGCCGGATCAACGAATCGATGGGCAGCCTCGCCGGCGACGAGCTGCTGATCACTTTCGCGAGGCGGCTGATCCTCGCTCTGAGGGGCGGCGACGTGCTCGCGCGCACCGGCGGCAACGAGTTCGCGATCCTGGTGTCGCTTCGCCGCGGGGTCGAGGACGCGTTGAAGGCGGCCGAGCGAATCCAGGAGGTGATGGCGACCCCGTTCAAGCTGTCCGACCTCGAGATCCGCATCGAATGCGCGATCGGGGTCGCTCTGATGGACGCTCGCCAGGATCCGGAGGAGCTGTTCCGCAACGCACAGTTCGCGGTCAAGCAGGCCAAGCAGGTCGGCAAGCCGCAGGTCTACGAGCCCAGGGAAGCAAGCCTCGCGCGTCGCCGCTTTTCGATCGAGACCGAGCTTCGCCGGGCGCTCGACAAAGACGAGCTGAAGCTGTTCTATCAGCCGCTGATCGACCTCAAGTCGGGCGAGGTCGCCGGGTTCGAGGCGCTGGCCCGCTGGACCCACGAGGAACGCGGCGAAATCAGCCCGACCGAATTCATCCCGGTCGCCGAGGAAAGCGGGCTGATCCTGACGCTCGGCCGCTGAGCGATGGACCGGGCGACCCAGGCGCTGGTCGGTTGGGATTCGGCCGCGGGCGAGAAGCTGCCCGTCTACGTCGCGGTCAATCTGTCGGCGATCCAGGTCGCCCGCGACGACATCGCCGCGGTGGTCGAGAGCGCATTGCGGTCGAGCGGCCTGACCGGCGATCGCCTGACCCTAGAGCTGACCGAAAGCTCGATCGTCCAGGATCCGGCCCGGGCGACCCGGGTGTTCGAGGCCCTGAAGGCGCTCGACACGACGGTGGCGATGGACGATTTCGGCACCGGCTATTCAAGCCTCGCCTATCTCCAGCGGCTGCCGATCGACGTGCTCAAGATCGACCGTAGCTTCGTTTCGGGCATGATGGTCGACCCCGACAGCGTGGCGATCGTTCGAGCGGTCCTGAGCCTCGCCGACGCGCTGGGCATGTCGACCACCGCCGAAGGCATCGAGACGGTCGAGCTGGCGACGACGCTCGCCGCGCTCGGCTGCTCGAGCGGGTAAGGCTTCTATTTTTCCAAGCCGCTCGAGCCTGACGCGGCGCCTGAATATTGGCGGTCGCGCAAGCGTTAGCTAAGTTTTACGGGGCAGCCGCCACCGGATCGGGACGCCAGTCCGTCTTGCCCCAAGTCCCCTTGACCGTCAGCGGTTGTACCGAGCTGCAACTGCCGATCATGATGTAATCGCCCTTGGCCATGTGCGGCGTCTGATAAATGAACCGCGCGCCATCCGGCGAGAAGTGGAACCCGTCCCCAGTCCTGCAGAACGCGGTTGATTGGGAAGTGTTGCTGCTCGTCCCGTCAAACAGTTTCGGGGCAGTGGGCGAGCCATAGACCAGCTGATCGGCCGCATGTGTGACGTCGAAGGAATTGAGGCCGCTGAGCGGTCCCAGGTCAGCCGCCTCGGCCTCGCCCGAAGCCCGCCGCTTGAGGTGAACGACGCCGGAATTAAAGACCAGTTCCTCGTCATAGTAGAGATGCGTGCCGGCGCTGTTCCAGCGCACCCAGTTCGACGACACTACGTCGAACAACGAGACGGCGCCGCTGCCGGGCGTGTACTGCCTTATCGAGAACCTACCCGCGCACGCCGTGATGAAGACGAACGAGCCGTCACCGCTGGGGTGATAGTCCGGATGAAAGGACGTGCAGGAAGAGGTCACCGGGGTGGCTGCGCCGTTGGGCGCACCGTGGTCGTAGAATTTCTGGACCTTGATCAGCCAATTCTCGCTGAACGCTATTTCGTTGCCGCCAGGCTTGAGGTCGATGTTGGCGATGCCGACCTTGGGAGAGCCTTTGTAGACGCGGGCGAGCCCGCTTCCGTCGGTGTTGACGAGATAAATTTCGTGGCCGTTGTTGACCGGCTTCACATAGGCGATGCGCGGACCACCTGGAGTGACTTGCGCGGCCGCCGGCGTCGCCATGCCGGCCGCGAGCAAAGCCGAGGGTATCAATGCACGATACATAGCCCCTCCCTCAAGCGCGAGTGGGCACGTCTCGACAGTCCAGCCGACTCACCGACGTCTATTTTATTCCGGTTAACCAACAATTCCATCCCCGGCTGGAAGCGGCTTACGGCTGCTCGCCGCGGACCAAATCGGCCTGTTCGTCGAGGGCGTCGGCTTCCTTGTCGGCCGCGGCGCGCTTTTCGTCCGCGGCCGCTTCCAGGGCCCGGGCTTCCGCCTCTTTGGCTTCCTCGGCGCGCTGGGCGGCGATGTCCTGCGCCTCGCCGAGTTGTTCGGCGGGGCCCTGGCGCAGAGTGTCCGGGCTGTTGACGGCCCCGGCCGCGAAGTCGGCGTTCTCGCCGGCATTCTCGCGCGGGCCGTCGCAGGCGGCGAGCGCCGCCAGGGCGACAAAGGCAAACATGCGCATCGTCAGTTCCTCCAGTCGATCGAACAACGGTTTGGGCCCCCTCAATGTTGCGCGAGCTGTAGCCCTTTAGGGAGCGCTCTTCGAGGCCAGAGCGTCGGCGACGATGCGCTCGAAGTCGCCGCCGTGCGGGAAGCCGGCCTCGACCCAGCGATCCTCGATCCGGCGCAGAGTGCGAGCAACCGCAGGCCCCTCCGGGACTCCGCGGGCGATCAGCTTGCCGCCGCCGATCGGCAGCCGCGGCGACTTCCAGCCGATCAGCGCCGCCGCCGTGGCGGGCTCGCCGGCGAGCAGCAGCCGATCGACCGCGCAGTCGACCCCGATCCGATAGGCGAGCGCACGCGGGTTGGCCCCAAGGTCGCGGCCGGCGGCGCAGGCGAGCCGCTTGCGCGCCTTGTTCGACAGCCGCAACCGGACGGCGATCTTCTCGGCCAGCAGCTCATCGGCCGGAAGCAGCGCGGCGAGGCGGCGGAGCGCGTCGGGCTCGATGATCGCCTCGCGCTCGGCGGCGATCGCTCGTTCCAGCGCGGCCAGTGCCGCCGGCTCGATCTCCGGCAGCACCGGCTTGAGGATCGCCCGGTCGAGCATCACTCGCACGGTCGGCGACGGGTCGGGCATGGCGAGCAGCTTCAGCAGCTCGTCGGCGATGCGTTCGCGCGACAGGGCCATCAAATCGTTGGACCGGGCGGCGCAGGCGTCGAGCGCCGCCGGGTCCGGGTCGCCGGCGCTGAAGCGGGCGTGAAAGCGGAAGAAGCGCAGGATCCGCAAATGGTCCTCGGCGATCCGCGCGAATGGCTCGCCGATGAAGCGTACGCGGCGGGCCTGAAGATCGTCGAGTCCGCCGAAGTAATCGAAGATCTCGCCGGTCTTCGGATCGGCGCTGAGCGCATTCAAGGTGAAGTCGCGCCGAGCCGCGTCCTCCTGCCAGTCGTCGGTGTAGGCGATGGTCGCCCGCCGGCCGTCGGTCGAGACGTCGCGGCGAAGGCTGGTGACCTCGACCGGAAGGCCGTCGCTGACCGCGGTGACGGTGCCGTGGGCAATTCCGGTCGGGACCACCTTGATTCCGACCGCCTCGAGCCGCTCGACCACTTCGTCCGGGCGGATCCGGGTCGCAAGGTCGATGTCGCTGACCGGCAGCCCGAGCAAATCGTCGCGAACTGCCCCGCCGACATAGCGAGTCAGGCCGTCGTCGGCGCCGAGCGCTTTCAAGAGCCGCTTCATGCCGCGGCGGCGGCGCCATTTGGCCGCGTCGAGCCTCAGCTCCATTGCAGCCTGCGCGAAAGATTGACGAGCATTGCCGCGGTCGCCCCCCAGATGTTCCGGCCGTTCCAGTCGATGCAATAATAATGGCGCTCGCGGCCCTCGAACAGCATCGCCAGGCGCTGCTGGTTGGCGGGATCGAGAAGAAACGCAAGCGGCGCTTCGAACCAGTCCTCGACTTCTTGCTCATGCGGAGCGAGCGGCAGGTCGGGCGGGACGACTCCGACGACTGGAGTGACGGCAAAGCCGGTGATGGTGCGGTAGGGCTCAAGAGCGGCGACCGGCTCGACCGCGGACGGCTCGAGCCCCAGCTCCTCCCAGGCCTCGCGCAGAGCGGCGGCGGTCGCGTCCTCGCCCGAATCGATGCGGCCGCCGGGAAAGGCGACCTGGCCGGCGTGGGTGCGCAGGTCGGCGTGCCGGACCGTAAGGATGACCCCGGGCTCGCGCCGGTCGGTGACGGCGATCAGAACCGCCGCCGGGGCGGGAGCCGCGTCCGACTCCCAATCGTCGCCCCCGAGGAGGGGCACGGAGGGCGGCTGTTCAAGTGCGGAGCGGATCCGGTCCGCCAGGATCATCGCCGCCACCGTCACTTCGTCTCCAGCGGGAAAAAGGCGCCGCCGCTCCACACGCCCGGCGGCTGATGCCCCTCGGCGATCGCGATCTCGGCAAGCTCGTAATAAACCGGCCGGGCAAGCTCGGCCTCGAGCCCGTGGCGGACGAGGACTCGCGGGCTCGGCCCGTGCTCGTCGGGCACCAGCCGCAACGGATGCTCGGGGCCGAGGATCACCGCGTCGCCGCTGTCGAGGCGAAGCGCGATCTTGCGTTGCCGGCCCTCGCCCTCGCTTTCCATTTCGACCGCCCGGAACGCGGTCGCTTCGACTTCGATCTCGAGCTTTTCGACCGGGGTGACCAGCATGTGCCGCCCGTCCGGCTCGCGGCGAAGAACGGTGGAGAACAGCCGCACCATCGCCGGGCGGCGGATCGGATCGCCCTGGTGGTACCAGGTGCCGTCGCGGGCGATACGCATCCCCGAATGGCCGCAGCGCTCCGGATTCCAGCGGTCGACCGGCGGCAATTTGCGCTCGTCGATCAGCGCCTGCAGCTTCGCGAGGCTGAGGCCTTGAAGCTCGATCGGCGGGCGGCTCTCGGGCATGGGCCCCCTCTGTCATTGCGGGCAGAGCGAAGCAATCCACGCACAAACTGGATTGCTTCGTCGCCACGCTCCTCGCAAGGACGGTGCATGGATGAACCCCGAACCGCCATCGTCACCGGGGCCGGCAAGCGCGTCGGGGCGGAGATCGCCCGGGCGCTGGTCGCCGACGGCTGGACTGTCGTCGCGCATGTCCGGAGCGAACAGGATTCGGTCGCCGAAGGGATCGTGAACATCGCCGCGGACCTCGCCGGTGCGGACTGCGCCGAAACCATCTTCGCCGCGGCGGCCGGGCTTCCGCCAGTGCGGCTGCTGGTCAACAATGCCGCGCGGTTCGAGTGGGACGGCTTCGGCGCGTTCAAAACCGAGGAATTCGACGCGCACATGGCGGTCAACGTTCGCGCGCCGCTGCTCCTGACCGAAGCGTTCGCAGCCGCTCACGACGGCAAGGCCGACGCGCTGGTCGTCAATCTTCTCGACTCCAAGCTCGCCGCGCCCAACCCCGATTTCCTCAGCTACACCCTGTCCAAGCAGGCGCTGGCCGGGCTGACCGAGCTGGCGGCCAGGGCGCTCGCTCCGAAAGGCATTCGGGTCAACGGAATCGCGCCGGGATTGATGCTGCGCTCGGCCGGCCAGAGCGAAGAGAATTTCGCGGCGATGCAGAGCGCCAATCCCCTGCGTCGCGGAGTCGGGTCGGGCGACGTCGTCGCCGCGCTGCGCTATCTGATCGACTCGCGGGCGGCGACCGGCCAGGTACTGACGATCGACGGCGGCCAGCGCTTCTGGTCGCTCACGCGCGATGTCCAATTCCTGGAGAAAACATGAGCGCCGACAACATTAGTTTTGGTGAACCCAGGCTCGACGGCCTCGTCCCTGACGATTTGCGGGTGCGCTCGAGTCGGGTGTTGCTCGATTCTCTCGAGGTGCAGGCCGACATCGGTTTCCACGAGTACGAGATCGGCCGGCCGCAGCGGCTGCTGGTCACTGTCGAAATCTGGCTCGAGGATGTTGCTCCTCCCGATGATGACGATCCGGCCGCGGCGTGGGACTACG
>JBPCQE010000173.1:0-6995 GCA_050998435.1 Sphingomicrobium sp.
TCGACCTGCGTCTCGTGGGCGAACTCGAGGCCGTAGCGGCCATCGCGGATCCAGCGCACCGCGCACTCGATCTCGGCGGCCTGCGACTGGTCTTCGGCGCCGAGCACGAGGGCGACCTTGTCCCACAGCTTGGCCTTGAAATCGCCGGCGACCATGGCCCCGCCGTGCGACAGATTGATCAGCTCGACGACGTGGCGCTTGCCCTTGCGGCGGACCACCGCCTGCTCTTCGCTGAGCCGGTGGCGGTCGCCCTTGCGCTCGTTCGAAGTGCGGCTTTCCGAGCGCGCGACCTTGATGTCGCCGAGCCCGCCGGACTTGGCGGCCGGGCGCTTCGGCTTGGCGGCGACGACCGCTGGATCGGCACGCTTCGAGCGCACGCTCGCGCGGAATTCGTTCGGCTTGGACTCAACTCCCATGCCCGCATCATGAGCGATTTGGGTTACCGAACCGTAAGCGACCCCTCCACCATTCACTCCGCCGTGAATGATCCCCCTCCCCACGAAATCGTGGGGCGGAGACTTCAGGCCGAATAATACATGTCGAATTCGACCGGGCTCGGGGTGGTTTCCCAGCGCATCACCTCTTCCCACTTCAATTCCATGTAGGCGTCGATCTGGTCGTCGCTGAAGACGTCGCCGCGGGTCAAAAAGGTTCGGTCCTTGTCGAGCGCGATCAACGCCTCGCGAAGGCTGCCGCAGACGGTCGGAACCTCGACCAGCTCCTGCGGCGGCAAGTCGTAGAGGTTCTTGTCCATCGGGTCGCCGGGGTGGATCCGGTTCTGGATGCCGTCGAGCCCGGCCATCAGCAGCGCCGAATAAGCGAGGTACGGGTTGGCGAGCGCGTCGGGGAAGCGGAACTCGACCCGCTTGGCCTTTTCGCCGGCGCCGTAGGGGATCCGGCACGAAGCCGAGCGGTTGCGCGATGAATAAGCCAGCAGCACCGGCGCCTCGAAGCCCGGGACCAGCCGCTTGTAGCTGTTGGTGGTCGGATTGGTGAACGCGTTCAGCGCCCGAGCGTGCTTGATCACCCCGCCGATGTAATAGAGCGCGGTTTCGGACAGTCCGGCATAGCCGTTGCCGGCGAACAGCGGCTTGGCGCCTTTCCACAGCGACATGTGGGTGTGCATCCCCGAGCCGTTGTCCGAGGCGATCGGCTTGGGCATGAAGGTCGCGGTCTTGCCATAGGCATGGGCGACCATGTGGACGACATATTTGTAAATCTGCATCCGGTCGGCGGTCTCGACCAGCCCGCCATAGGTCAGGCCGAGCTCATGCTGCGCGGCGGCGACTTCGTGATGGTGCTTGTCCATCGGCAGGCCCATCTCGATCATCGTCGAGACCATCTCGCCGCGGATGTCCATCGCGCTGTCGACCGGCGCGACGGGGAAATAACCGCCCTTGGCGCGCGGGCGGTGGCCCATGTTGCCGCCGTCATAGTCGCGGGCGGTGTTGGTCGGCAGCTCGATGTCGTCGATGCGGAATCCGCTGGCCGCATAGCCGTCCTCGAAGCGGACGTCGTCGAACATGAAGAATTCGGCTTCGGGGCCGACGTTGACGGTGTCGCCGATGCCGGTGGCTTTCAGATAGGCCTCGGCGCGGGTCGCGGTGCTGCGCGGGTCGCGGCCGTAGAGCTCGCCGGTCGACGGCTCGACGATGTTGCACATCAGGATCAGCATCGGGGTGGCGCTGAACGGGTCGACGTAGGCGGCGCACAGGTCGGGCTTCAGGATCATGTCGCTTTCGTTGATTGCTTTCCAGCCTGCGATCGAGCTGCCGTCGAACATGAAGCCGTCGGTCAGATTGTCGTCGTCAATGACGCCCGAGGCCATGGTCAGATGCTGCCACTTGCCCTTGGGGTCGGTGAAGCGGAGGTCGACCCACTCGATCTCCTCGTCCTTGATCCGCGACAGGATCTTGCTTGCGTCCGATGCCATTGTGATGGTCCCCTTGCCCCGTGTGACTGATCGCCCGCCGCGCAAAACAAAGCTGGGTCCCGGTCTAGGCTCCCATCAAAGTAGTACTTTGATGGGGACCCGTTTGCGCCGGGAAACAGATTGGCGATTCGAGCTTGGGACCGAGGGATTCCAGAGCGCGGCCAAAGAGTCAGCCGCGCGGCGAATATTTCACCGGATCGAGGCGCGGCGTGGGTATCATGATACCGGAAGGTCACTAAGGTCCCTCCCGTACGGTGCGGGGAAAATCCGGATTTTCGGTGTCTTCCCCTTCTAGCCTGCCTTTCTCGCCTTGCTCGTCCTCCCCTTCTTCGCCGTCGGTCAGGTCCTCGAGGAAATCGACGCAGGCGTCGAAGCGCAGTTCGGGCTCGCCCCAGTCATTCGGGTCGTCGGGGTCCGCGAGGGCAGGCGAATCGTCGAGCGCCGCCCCGAACCGCGCCGGGCGGCGGTAGCGCAGCAGGAACATCGCCAGCCGCTCGTCATATTCGCGCCACTCGCCGACCTGCTCGCCCTGATAGAAGACCGGACGCCGGACCCCGTGCAGCGCCCGGCCGAGCGCCGCCCGCTCGAGCCGGTGGACGCCGATGTCGAGCGCCGCGTCCCATGCCTCGCGAAAGTTCTTCGCGTCGAACCGCAAGCGCAGGCGGTAGGCGGTCCGCTCCGACATGCCGACATGGCGGGCCGCCTCCTCGACGCAAGCGGTCGCGGCCAGAGCTTCGAGGAAGTCGAGCTGCCGCTGCGCCGTCCACCCGTCGCGGCGCGGCCGCACGGGGACGGGGGTGAAGGTTAGCGCGGCTGGTTTAGGCGAGTCATGGTCCATGAACCCATCTGGAACATACTTCGGGCGAATAGGACAGGGGATTCGGCAAATAGCAGTCGGAGAGCAGCGGACCGGGGCCGAATGTCCGCTTTCGACCCATTGCGGACATTGGCTGATTGCGGACATCCAGCGACAATGCGACTGTCCTTTCAGTGATTGGGGGCTATCTAATCGTTTTCATTGGCGGCGGCCTCGGGGCAGCGCTCCGGCATGGTGTCAACCGAGCCTCGCTAACCTACTTCGGGCCAGAGTTTCCCTACGGCACCCTTACCGTGAACATCGTCGGCGGACTGTTGATGGGGGTAATAGCCGAACTCTTCTTGGCGAAAGGCGGCGGCAGTCAGGAGTTTCGGCTGTTCCTCACGACTGGCCTTCTCGGCGGATTTACAACCTTCTCCGCCTTTCGTCTGGAAGCCGCGTTGATGTGGCAGCGGAGCGACTACGCGGCGCTTGCCGCATGCATTGCCGCATCTGTTCTGCTGTCTGTTGGGGCTCTATTCCTCGGCATGGCCTCGGTCCGGGCGCTGACATAGCTCCAACGTCCGCTTTCCACCCATCGCGGATATTCGCGCGAATTAGCGACTGACGCTATGGGCTTCCTCGATGGTAAACTCGTGAGACCTCATTCGGCGCTGCGCTCGTTCCTTGCGAACGAGGCCTCGGGAGGCATCTTACTCATCGCCGCCGCTGCCTTGGCGATGGCACTCGCCAATAGCGCTGCGGCCCCGATCTATTTTCAGGCGCTGAACTCCTATTTGGGTCCGCTGACAATCCTCCACTGGGTCAACGACGCCCTCATGGCGGTATTCTTCTTTCTCATTGGATTGGAGGTCAAACGAGAGCTGGTCGATGGCAACCTCTCCACTTGGCGCGACAGGAGGCTACCCATCATTGCAGCGGCCGCCGGGATGGTGGTTCCCGCCGCCATTTACCTGTTCATAACGAACGACAGTTCCTCACTGCTGCGCGGTTGGGCAATTCCGGCTGCAACCGACATTGCTTTTGCACTAGGTGTGCTAGCGCTCCTGGGTAGTCGCGTCCCGGCGTCCCTCAAACTGTTCCTGACCAGCGTTGCTGTCGTGGACGACATTGGCGCTGTCGCCATCATCGCCGTCGCGTACACGGCGACCCTCAACGTCGTTGCTCTCCTCGCCGCGCTCCTCATCTTCCTACTTATGTTGGGCATGAACCGAGCTGGAGAAAAACGGCTTGGACCATTTCTCGCGTTGGCCCTTGGGTTGTGGCTAGCCGTGTTGCTGTCAGGCGTGCACCCGACGGTCGCGGGCGTACTTGCCGCACTGACCATCCCGCTCGACCCTAGCCCAGGCGCACCAGACTCGACCCAATCTCTGCTGCACCGATTGGAGCACATGATTCAGCCTTGGGTTGCCTACCTGGTCGTACCGATATTCGGGTTCGCGAACGCCGGTGTGTCGCTCCGCGGTTTCGATTGGCAGAGTCTTTTCGAGCCGTTGCCGCTCGGCATCGCTTCAGCGCTCTTTATCGGCAAGCAAATCGGCATCTTTGGAAGCGTCAGAGCAGCCGTAGCCCTAGGGATCGCCCGGCGGCCGCGCGGAGCTAACTGGCTCCAGATTTACGGTGTATCTCTCCTGTGTGGCATCGGCTTTACGATGAGCCTTTTTATCGGGGGGCTTGCATTCGATGACCCAGCTCTGGCTTCGGCGGTAAAGGTTGGAGTCCTCGTTGGCTCAGTCCTCTCGGCAGTCATGGGCTACCTGGTGTTTCTCGCTGGAGCCTCCGCCAAAAGCGCGGGCTAGGGGCTGCGGTAATGTCTGCTTTCCACCCAAAGCGGACATTTGGCCGGCCACAGCGATTGAGGGGGACGCTGTCAGCGAAGCTGGCTGTCCTTGCTGCCCCTTCGGTTGATTCCGCCCGGCACCGGCTTCGCATCGCGCTCGGACTGGCAGGCGACGCAGGTGCGGGTGCCGGGGAGGGCTTCGCGGCGGCGCTTGGGGATTGGCTCGCCGCAGTCGTCGCATTCCTTCGCGCTGTCGCCCGCAGCCAGTTCGGCGCGAGCCCGGAGCACCGCGTCCTTGACGGTGTCGTCGATCTGGTCCTGCACCGCGCCGTCGCGCGTCCAACCGCCGGCCATGGGCGCCTCTTTTCAATGTTCTCGAGAGTTAAATGGTGAATGGGGGTGGGGCGTTCCAGTGCCGCCGAAGGGCCCCCTCCACATTCAATCTTCGTTGAATGGTCCCCCAAGCTCCGCCCTGCGGTCCTCTGATATTTGTCCCCCGGACATCCTGTGCTCCTCGCCCCTGTTCCGGGCAGGATTTGAGGCTAAAAGGCTCTTCGCTGCGCCGCGACCAGCATCCGCAGCAGCATGGCGACGGGGCGCGGGACCCCGACTTTTCCCTCGAGCCACAGGCTGACGGCCGAGCGGCTGACGCCGATCGCCCCGGCGAGGTCGTTCTGGGTCCGGTAACCCAAGGTGCGCATCGCGGTGCGCAGCTCGTCGGGCGCCATCGAGGCGAGGCGCTCGTCCCTGGGCAGGTCGGCGGTGTCCATCGCCTGGGTCCTTAGCCGGTGCGCATTCGTGCGGGGAAGGGGCTAGCATCGTCATTACGAGCGAAGCGAAGCAATCCAGAGTGGATTGCCGCGTCGCTGCGCTCCTCGCAAGGACGAGCAGGAACTATATGGCGTCGGCGCCGGTGTCGCCGGTGCGGATCCGGACGGCTTGCTCGACATTGGAGACGAAAATCTTGCCGTCGCCGATTCGGCCGGTGCGGGCGGCGTTGGCGATCGCCTCGACGACATTGTCGGAAAGGCTGTCCTCGACCACCACCTCGACCTTCACCTTGGGCAGGAAGTCGATCACATATTCGGCGCCGCGGTAGAGCTCGGTGTGGCCTTTCTGGCGGCCGAAGCCCTTGACCTCGGTGACGGTGATTCCGGACACTCCGACCTCGTGGAGCGCGTCCTTGACGTCGTCGAGCTTGAACGGCTTGATGATCGCTTCGATTTTTTTCACGTGCGTCCCTTACCAGCCCGCCCTTAACCGTATCGCCACCGTACTGCCAAACGTCTGCCGCAATTGCCGGGCAGAGGCGGGCGCTATGAAAGCCATCATCCTCTCCGCCGGCCAGGGCTCGCGGCTCGGTCATCTGACCGCCGACCGGCCCAAATGCCTGATCGACTTTTGCGGCCGCAGCCTGCTCGACCGGCAGCTCGACACGCTCGCCGCCAACGGCGTCGACGAGGCGGTGGTGGTCACCGGCTTTCGCGACGACCAGGTCGAGGCGGCGCTCGCCCGTCGCGCCGGCGGGCCGAAGGTGCGGACGATCTACAATCCGTTCTTCAAGGTCGCGGACAATCTCGGATCGCTGTTCATCGCCAAGCGCGAGCTCGCCGGCGACTGCCTGGTGTGGAACGGCGACACCCTGGTTTCGAACGCGCTGATGGCGCGGGTCGTCGCCAACTGCCGCCCCGGCATCTGCGTCACCGTCGACCGCAAGCCGACTTACGACGAGGACGACATGAAGGTCGTCACCGACGGCGAGGGCCGCCTTCACGCGATCGGCAAGCGGCTGCCCAAAGGCAACGTCAACGCCGAATCGATCGGGCTGCTGGCCTTCCGCGACGGCGGCGCCGAGCGGTTCCGCGGAGCGATCGAAACCGCGATGCGCGCGGCCGAGGGCACGACCATCTGGTATTTGCGAGTGATCCACCAGATCGCCCAAAAGGACGACGTCTGGACCTTCGACATCCAAGGCGAGGAGTGGGGCGAAGTCGACTTCCCGCCCGACGTCGAGGCGGCCCGGGCGCTGGTCGAGCGCTGGGACCGCGGCGAGGTCGTCGCCGCGGCTTAATAGGGTGGTTGGTCGAGGCCTTTCGGGCTTTTCGTGAAAATTTCGCAGCCGTCCTCGGTGATTCCGATCGAATGCTCGAACTGGGCCGAGAGCGAGCGGTCGCGGGTAACGGCGGTCCAGCCGTCGTCGAGCAGCTTCACGTCCTCTCGGCCGATGTTGATCATCGGCTCGACGGTGAAGAACATGCCGGGCTTGAGCTCCGTGCCGGTGCCTGTGCGGCCGGCGTGGACCACCTCGGGGCTGTCGTGGAACAGGCGGCCGAGGCCGTGGCCGCAGAAATCGCGGACTACGCTGTAGCGGTTCGACTCGGCGTGGCGCTGGATGGCGCTGGAAATGTCGCCGAGGCGATTGCCGGGCTTGGCCTGCTCGAGCCCAAGCATCAGGCACTCGTAGG
>JBPCQE010000181.1:0-3874 GCA_050998435.1 Sphingomicrobium sp.
GTCGACGAAGGTCAGGATCGGGATTTCGAATGCGTCGCAGAAGCGCACGAACCGCGCGCCTTTTTTCGACGCCGCGATGTCGAGGCAGCCGGCAAGCACCATCGGCTGGTTGGCGACCACGCCGACCGTGCGCCCCTCGATACGGCAGAAGCCGGTGATGATGTTGGCCGCGTGCGCCGGCTGAAGCTCGAAGAAATCGCCTTCGTCGGCGACCTTCCGGATCAGCTCGTGCATGTCGTAGGGAGTCGCGGCCGACGGCGGCACCAGAGTGTCGAGACTGTCCTCGGCGCGATCCCACGGGTCGGTGCACGGTCGCTCGGGCACGTCGTGGCGGTTGCTCAAAGGCAGGAAGTCGAAGAACTCGCGGGTCGCGAGCAACGCGTCGATGTCGTTCTCGAACGCGACGTCGGCGACTCCCGATTTGGTCGTGTGGGTGACGGCGCCGCCCAATTCCTCCTGAGTGACGACCTCGTTGGTCACCGTCTTCACGACGTCGGGTCCGGTGACGAACATGTAGCTGGAATCCTTCACCATGAAGATGAAGTCGGTCATCGCCGGCGAATAGACCGCGCCGCCCGCGCACGGGCCCATGATCAGCGAGACTTGGGGGATGACCCCGCTGGCGAGCACGTTGCGCTGGAACACCTCGGCGTAACCGGCCAGCGATGCGACGCCTTCCTGGATTCGGGCGCCGCCGGAATCGTTGAGGCCGATCACCGGCGCCCCGACCTTCATCGCCGCGTCCATTACCTTGCAGATCTTCTGCGCGTGACGTTCGGACAATGAGCCTCCGAACACGGTGAAATCCTGGGCGAAGACAAACACCAGCCGGCCGTTGATGGTGCCCGATCCGGTGACCACGCCGTCGCCGGGGACCTTCAGCTGGTCCATCCCGAAGTCGGAGCAATTGTGCTCGACGAACATGTCGGCTTCCTCGAAGCTGTCCGGGTCGAGCAGGACGGACAGGCGCTCGCGGGCGGTCAGCCGTCCCTTCGAATGCTGCGCTGCAATACGCTTGGCACCGCCGCCGAGCTTGGCCAGCTCGCGGCGTTTCTCCAATTCGTCGATGGTTGTGGCCATTTCATCCCGCTTCACTGGGCCCGGAGGCCGTCTTTCTTCCATGCGCGGGCAATTAGGTCAATCGGCGCGAGGCGTGTATGCTGCACCGCACAAGAGCCATTCGTCGTAATCTGCGTCAGGCCTGCGGAACCGCAAGGCCTGCATGCCCGTTGGATGGGTAGGCTTCTAACATCAGAGGGATATTTCCGAAAATGCTGAATCGCGTCCGCGTGCCCGATGAGTCGTTTGCGGAGCCCTCGGGGCGCGATTCGAAGCGCCCCACTCTGCTCTGTTTTTCGCACTTGCGGTGGGACTTCGTGTTCCAGCGGCCGCAGCATTTGATGAGCCGCTTCGCCGAGGACATGAACGTGGTGTTCTGGGAAGAGCCGAAGGTCATCGGTCGTGGCGAAAGCGCGCATATCGAGATTCGGCAGGCGGAAGACTTCCCGGCGGTGCAGGTGGTGGTGCCCCAGCTTCCCGACGGGCTCACCATGCCGCAGGCGGAGGCGGCTCTGACCAAGCTGTTCGACGGATTTGCCGCGGCCATCCGCGGCCCCGTTGTCGCCTGGTACTACACGCCCATGATGGTGCCTTTTTCGCGCGGCCTGACCGCCGACGTCGTGGTCTATGACGCGATGGACGAACTGTCGAAGTTCCGCTTCGCGCCCGCTACGCTGCTCGGTGTCGAGCAGGAGCTAATCGGCATGGCCGACCTCGTGTTCACGGGCGGCTCGAGCCTCTACCAAGCCAAGAAAGACCGCCACGACAGCGTCCATTTGTTCCCGTCGTCGGTCGACCGCGCCCACTTCGCCAAGGCGCGCGGCGCGATCAACGACCCCGCCGACCAGGCCGATCTGCCGCGCCCGCGGCTCGGCTATTACGGAGTCATCGACGAGCGCTTCGACATCGAGCTGCTCGACAAGACCGCGGAGATGCGCCCCGATTGGTCGCTGGTGATCGTCGGCCCGGTGGTCAAGGTCGCGGAGGAAGACCTGCCACGCCGCCCGAACATCCATTACCTCGGCTCCAAGACCTACGCCCAGCTGCCGGCCTACCTCGCCGGTTGGGACGTCGCGCTGATGCCGTTCGCGATGAACGAATCGACCCAGTTCATCTCGCCGACCAAGACCCCCGAATATCTCGCCGGCGGCAAGCCGGTGGTGTCGACCCCGGTCAAGGACGTGGTGCGCCATTACGGCCACCTCGAAGGCGTGCAGATCGCCGGCGATGCCGACAGCTTCGTCGCCGCTTGCGAGAAAGCGCTTCAACTCCCCCGGGACCCAGATCGCAAATGGCTCGCCGAAGCGGACCTGATGCTCTCCGCGACCAGCTGGCACACCACCCAGGCGCGGATGGCCGGTCTGATCTCCGAAGTGCTTGGAACGCGCGTTGCGGCACAGACGCCGGCGATGCTGGTGGCGGCCGAATGAACGCCTTCAACTTCGCCCCGCAGCGCGACAAGCCGCGCTACGACTATCTGATCGTCGGCGCCGGGTTCGCCGGCTCGGTCCTCGCCGAGCGGCTGGCCAGCCAGCACGGGGCGCGCGTGCTACTCATCGACCGCCGCGACCACGTCGGCGGCAACGCTTTTGACGAGAAGGACGCGGCCGGGATCCTCTACCACAAATACGGCCCGCACATCTTCCACACCAACAGCGAGGCTGTGGTCGATTATCTCTCGCAGTTCACCAAGTGGCGGCCGTACGAGCACCGGGTGCTCGCGCAGGTGCGCGGCCAGCAGGTGCCGATCCCGATCAACCGGACGACTCTCAACCTATTGTTCGGGCTCGACCTCAAGACCGACGAGGACGCCGCGGCATACCTCGCGTCACGCGCCGAACCGGTCGACGACATCCAGACTTCGGAAGACGTCGTCATCAACGCGGTCGGGCGCGAGCTCTACGAGCTGTTCTTCCGCGGCTATACGCGCAAGCAATGGGGCCTCGACCCTTCCGAGCTGGACAAGCAGGTGACGTCGCGGATCCCGACCCGGACCAACACCGACGACCGCTATTTCGGCGACACGTTCCAGGCCATGCCGAGCGACGGCTACACCGCGATGTTCGAGAGGATGACCGACCATCCGCTGATCGACAAAATGCTCGGCACCGATTTTCGGGAGGTCCGCGACAGCGTCGACTTCGGCCATTTGGTCTTCACCGGGCCGATCGACGAATATTTCGACTTCCGCTTCGGCAAGCTGCCGTACCGGAGCCTGAAATTCGACCACAAGACGCTCGACCAGGAGCAGTTCCAGCCGGTCGCGGTGGTCAACTATCCCTCGGAGGAAGTGCCGTACACGCGGATCAGCGAGTACAAGCATCTGACCGGCCAAAAGCACCCGAAGACCAGCATCACCTACGAATATCCGTCGGCCGAGGGCGACCCATATTACCCGATCCCGCGGCCGGAGAACCAGGAGCTGTTCAAGCGCTACGAAGCGCTCGCCGACTCGACCGAGGGCGTCACCTTCGTCGGCCGCCTCGCGACCTATCGCTATTACAACATGGACCAGATCGTCGGCCAGGCGCTAGCGACGTTCCGGCGCTTGGACGAGGCCCGCCAGCTCGAAGCGCCGCGGGAGGCTGCGGCCGCGGCGGCGTGACCGGGGGCGTCGGCCCCGCGCCCCATCGCGCCGACACCCTCGCCTAGAGGATGTCGCAGTCCAAATAGCGGCGCGTGGTTTCGCGTTTCTCAAGGCATTCCTTGAACCGCCGCCAAGCCTCGTCACGGCTGATCTTGCGGCGCTCGGCAATCGCATCGATCACGTGCGGCCGAACATGGAACAGGCGTGAGCTTTCGGGCACCCCGACAT
>JBPCQE010000061.1:0-4481 GCA_050998435.1 Sphingomicrobium sp.
AAGGTGGTTTTTGTGGGTTTGGGTGGGCCTAAGGATCGCCCGGGCTGGTGGGTTTTTGCGCCTCGCCAGGACTTGGGAGGGGGCGGCGCGGTGCCAAAGCGCAAGCTCCGGAACGCGCGTATCCGGCCCAATTTAAGCCCGTCTTAACCCCGATTGATCATGGTGCGCTCTTTGGGGGTGCATTTTGGCGAACCAGCATCCGTTTCGCGCGGGGAGAGCGGCCGCGCCGGCGAGGCCTTTACGGCCGGCCGGCGGGCTCGCTTTGCTGTGCGCCGGAGCTGCGGTCGCGGCGCTGGCGCCGGCATCCGCCGCGTCCGGCGCCGAGGATCTGCAATGGCAGGCGCTGGCCATCGCTCCGCTGTCGGCCAGCGCCCAAACCGGGCTGCGGATGGTGGCGACGCAAGCGGTCGAGCCGATCGAGTTCGCGCCCGATCGCCCAACGGTCGAGCTGGCGATGACCTACGGCGCCGGGGATTCGATCCGCGCGCTGCTGACCCGCGCCGGAGCGACTTACAATGACGCGGCCCACGCCGCCGCGATGATCGTCGCCGCCTCGCCACCGATTGCGCCTGGCACCAGCGTTTCGGTCGTCCTCGGCCCCCGCAACGGCGCCCGCCGCGCAATCGAGCGGGTCATGCTCCGAGCCAGCCTGGCGATGCGGCTCGAAGTCGCTCGCGGCGAAACGGGCGGGCTACAGCTGGTCCGCCACCCGATCCAGGTCGACACAAGCCCGCTGCGGGTGCGCGGCCGAGCCGGCGGCGGCCTCTATTGGTCGCTGCGCGCCGCCGGGGTCTCGCCGCAATCGGCCGCCGAATATCTCCGGGCGCTGGCGACTGAGATCGACGTCGGCAGCGAGATCGCCGCCGACGACCGCTTCGATCTGGTCATCGCCAGCCGCCGAGCGGCGACCGGCGAGCGCCAGACCGGGTCGCTGCTCTATGCCGGCGTCGACCGCGCCGCGGCACCCGACCTGCAATTGGTCAAATGGGGCTCGCTCGGCCGCTCGTCCTGGGTCGACGCCGCCGACATCGGCCGGCCGGCCGCGGCCGGGATGCTATGGCCGGTCGCCGGCCGAATCACCTCGGGCTTCGGCTATCGAATCCACCCGATCCTGCGCTTCGCCCGGATGCACCGCGGAGTCGATTTCGGCGCCGGCTGGGGAAGCCCGATTGTCGCCGCCGCTGACGGCCAGGTCGCCGCCGCGGGCTGGGCCGGCGGCTACGGCCGCCAGGTGCGGATCGTGCACGCCGGCGGAATCGGCACCAGCTACTCGCACATGAGCCAGATCGTCGCCGAGCCTGGCAGTCATGTCCGCCGCGGCCAGCTGATCGGCTATGTCGGCTCGTCGGGCCTGTCGACCGGGCCGCACCTCCATTACGAAGTCACTCGCGCCGGCCAGGCGGTCAATCCGCTCGCCGTGCGGTTCGCGGGCGCGTCGGCGGTCGACCATGCCGAGGTCGCCGCGTTCAAGGCGCGCTTGAAGGCGCTGTTGTCGGTTGGAGCGAAGGGGTAAGCGTGGCCTGTCCGCTTGCAACCTATTGCGGGCGTTTACGGCTTACGGAAAAAGAACTGTTCGGCAGTGACAGCTGCGAGGACCAGCAACCCTCCCGACAGAGCAAGTAGAGCGGTAATCGAAGCGTCTTCCTCTCGCCCAACTAAGCCCACGGCGAGAGCGATGCTGAGCACGATGCAAGCTAAAGTGAACGCGGCGCTAAACCATGTAGCATGCCGCATTGCTCGTCTGTGCCGAAGTTCTAATGGCGAGCGTTTCACTCGGCCATCCTAGATTGCCCGGTGTTCGGTTTCCACTCAAAGCAGATGACGCCGATGCCCGTCACGCGAGTGAATCGCGTGACGTTGGTCCTGTCAGCTTTGCTGCAGGCCAGCCGGGCAGTCGCATTTCTTGCCTAAGCCAAGCGTCGGCTGCGCCGTCGTTTGGCTTAGGCGCGGTGCTACCTGCCGTGCCCGCGCCAGCGCTTGATGGTGCGGTTGATGATGCCTTCTTCGTCGCCAGTCTGGCACCACAAAGATGCAAAACTCGGGTCGGACGAGGCCGGGCGCTTCTCGGGCTCGAGATCGTCGAACCGCACCCGCAAGGGAATCGCGACGCCCTCGCCGCAGACGATGCACTCGCGGTTGCGAAGCGCCGGGATCGCATCGAGGAAACCGCGCGCGCCTTCGGGCATCGCGGCGCGCACGCACGCCTGGTCGCGGTCGTTGTTGAGCCGCATGGCGATGATCGTTCCGCACTGCGACAGCACGCCTTCGGCAAGGTCGGACGGGCGCTGCGTGATGAGGCCCAGGCTGACTCCGTACTTACGGCCTTCCTTGGCGATCCGCTCGAGGATCCGGCGCACAGCCTGGCCCGAGCTGTGCTCGTCCTTGGGAACGTAGCGGTGGGCCTCTTCGCAGACCAGCAGCAGCGGCCGCTGCGCCTCGGTCCGCGACCAGATTGCATAGTCGAACACCATCCGGGCGAGCACCGACACCACCACCGAGGTGATCTCGGACGGCACTCCGGAGACGTCGACGATCGAAATCGGCCGGCCGTGGCTCGGAAGCCGGAACAGCTTGCCGATCAGGCCCGCCATATTGTCCGACACCAGCATGCCCGAGAACATGAACGAATAGCGCGGGTCGGCGCGGATTTCGTCGAGCTTGTTCTTGAGGCGCTGGAACGGGAGCACGTCGCCGGCGCGGTCGAGCTTGCCCATCTCGTTGACCAGGATCGTGTTGAGGTCGGTCAGCAGGTACGGGATCGGCGAATCCACCGTCACCTTGCCCAGCGTCTCGAGGTTCTTGCCCTTGGTTCGGGCGGCGAGCAGCAGCTTGGCGAGGATGTCGCTGTCGCGGTCGCGCTCCGCTCCCTGGCTGGTCAGCAGGACCTCGCAATGCTCCTCGAAGTTCATCAGCCAGTAGGGCAGCTGCAGATTGTCGACGTTGAACAGCTCGCCGCAGCCTTTGAAGGCAGCGGAATATTCGCCGTGCGGGTCGATCATGACGATGTGACCCTCGGGCGACAGCTGCGAAATCCGGTGCAGGATCAGGGCGACCGAGGTCGACTTGCCGGTGCCGGTGCTGCCCAGCACCGCGAAGTGCTTCGACAGCATCGCGTCGATGTACAGAGCGCCGCGGATGTCGTCGGTCGGATAGACCGTGCCGATCTCAATATGGGCGCGGTCGTCGGCGGCGAACACCGCTCGAAGATCGTCGGAAGTGACCGGGTGCACCTCGCAGCCGGGGATCGGGAACTTGGTCACGCCGCGGCGGAAGTGGCTGAGCTTGCCGGAGGAATCGCGATTGCCTTCGCCCAGGAAATCGACGTGGGCGACGATCCCGGCGCCCTCGTCGCCGCGCATGGTGCGCACGTTGGCGATCAGCCAGCTCGAGCCGACGATCATCTTGACCTGGCTTCCGACCTGTCCGGACATCGACACCGACGGGTCGGGATGCGGTTCCAGGGTGGCCAGAACCGCGGCATCGAGGCGGACTTGCGAGCCCGAGCCGGCGATCTCGACGACATGGCCGATCGGCGGCAGCGTCGAAGGGGCCGCGGCCTTGCCGGCGGCTCCGGCCTCGTCGCTGAAGCTCCCCATTTCATCGAGGAATTGCTTGAGATTCGGCTGCTCGGTCATTCGTACGCCCCAACCCGGTTTAACATCGGGAAGCGTGGTAAAGCCGAGCGGTTAAAATTTGGCTTAGAACCTTCGTCGGAACAGCACTCCGGCCGCATAGCCGAGGCCGAGCGACAGGATCACCGAAATCAGCCCGTAGATGAACGCGTGGCGGTGGGCGGCGATCGCGACAAAGCGCTCGAACCCGGTCTTGTCGATTTCGATCTCGCGCGTCGCCGCGGCGAGCACCCGGCCACGGTCGATCAGGAACGTCTCGGCGGTGTAGCTCCCGACCGGCACCTGGCTCGGGATCGATATGGTCGCCCGATAAAGCACGCCCTCGCTGATCTCGACCCCGTTCGGATATTCGGCGTAGAGGCCCTGGCGGCGCCTGAGGTCGAGCAGCCCGGCCTCGAAGCGGCGCTCTTTCTCCGGAAGCGCGCCGCCGCCCGGCGACAATTGCAAATTCTGCAGGCCGAGCTCGTAGATCGCCGCGGTGCGCTCGTCGACCAGCTGAGCGATCGGCCGCGACGAGGCGACCGCGTAAAACGACGGCGCCGAGCGGAAGCGGTTGGAATCGGCGTTCATCCAAATGCCGGCGATCTTCTGCTTTTCGCGCAGCACGATCGGCTGGACGGGCCCGCGCAGGACGACGACGATGTCGGCGGGGCGTTCCGGCGCCCGGCCGCGCGGATAGAGGATCGCACCGAACAGCAGCAGTTGCGCGCCGGTGAAGCTGTAGCGGATCTCGACGCTCCGCGACGAAATGTCGGGGACCAGCACCGGCTTGCTCGCCGCGACCAGCGCCAAGGACAGCGCGGCGAGCGCTAGAGAGGCCGGCCGCGCCGTCACAGATATTCGATCGAG
>JBPCQE010000063.1:0-3764 GCA_050998435.1 Sphingomicrobium sp.
TGTTGTGGATCGAGATGAAGGCGCTAGTCGACGGGCAGCCGTAGGCCATCGCCTCCATGATCAGCGCCGCCTCGAGCCGGCCAAGGCCGATGCCGCCCGATTCCTCGCTGACGTAGATCGCTCCGAAACCGAGCTCGGCCGCCTCGCGGATCGTGTCGCGCGGGAAGAAATGCTTTTCGTCCCACTCGGCGGCGTTCGGAGTGATCGCGTCGGCGGTGAACTTGCGCGCCATGTCCTGGATCTGCAGCTGGTCGTCAGTGAGATCGAACTGGGACATGGCCCAGCGCCTCTAGCTTGCGGGTTCCTTCTCGACCAGCCCTTCGAACTCCAGCACTTGGCGGACCGACGGACGCTGTTTCATCCGCTCCCGGTAAGCGGTCAGGCCGGGCCAGCGGCTAAGGTCGATCTGGTGGACCTTGGCCCAGCCGAGGACCACGAACAGATAGGCGTCGGCCAGGGTCAGGCGCTCGCCCATCAGGTACGGACCCTCGCCGAGGCGTTGCTCGACATAGTCGAACTTGCCGGCGACGACGTTCCGGGTCTGTTGTTTCATCTCGTCGCTCGTCGCCGGATTCCACAGGGGCCCGAAACCCTTGTGCAGCTCGGTGGCGATGTAGTTCATCCACTCGAGCACCTTGTAGCGGCGAAAGTCGCCGACCGGCGGCAACAATTCGGGCGATCCCGCCCGGTCGCCGAGATATTGCAGGATGACCGCATTTTCGGTCAGCACCTCGCCGTTGTCGAGCTCGAGGGCGGGGACCGCGCCCTTGGGATTGACGTTGAGATAGGAAGAGCCGTCGTCGAGCGTCTTGCTGGGGAAATTCACCCGCGCCGAATCGTGGTGGAGTCCCAGTTCATGGAGGATGATGTGCGGCGCCTGCGAGCATGCGCCGGGAGCGTAATAGAGCTTCATCGTCTGCCCCTTTCCAGTTGCCCGCCCCGCCCGAAGATTGGGTCGACGAGGCGATGGATCAAGGCCTGGTGAAGCCGCTCAATCGGCGTTGGCGGCCGAGATTCTAGCGGCAGCGGACATAGGTAAAGCTCGCCATCGGGCTGCTTTCGGTGCGCACGAGCTTATCGTCTTCCAGCGTCAGGGTCTGGAACCTGGTCCAGCTCTGGCCTTCGCCGGTGAAGGCGAAATCGGCACTGATGGAATCGTCGGATTTCTCGACGTTGCGAGCCGGAACCGCCACCGATTCGTAGAATCGAAGTTCGGCGGCGCTGACCGTCAGCAAGCCCTTGTCATCGCCCATCGTCGAAGTGCAATCCGCCGGTGTCATTCCCCAGCGGCCGTGCAAGGCGCTTGGGATGGCGGCCGCTCCGACGGGCTTGCCGACGGCGCCGGAGGGGGAGGTCGCGACATTCGCCGGCGCTCCGCCATCGGCGCTGGGATTACCGTCCCGGCCACCGGCGACATTGTCGATCGAGGGGAGGCCGGCGGTGTTCTCGGCCTCGTTGGCCACCGGGTCATTGCCGCCGCAGCCCGCCAGGGCAAAGGCGAGGGCCATCAGGCTGGTCTGGACAATTTTCATGCGTGCAGAACGCGCAACAGCGGATTTGGACGCGGCCGCGGGATCAATTGAGGATCACCCCATCGTCGGGATGACGAACGCATCCTTGTTGTCCGCCTCGGCAAAGCCGTCGGGCCAGCGCTGTGTAACGGTCTTGGTCTTGGTCCAGAATCGGACGCCCTCCATGCCGTGCTGGTTGATGTCGCCAAAGCCGCTGCGCTTCCAGCCGCCGAACGTGTGATAGGCGACCGGCACCGGGATCGGCACGTTGACTCCGACCATGCCGACATTGACCCGCGCCGCGAACTCGCGAGCCGCGTGGCCGTTGCGGGTGAAGATGGCGACCCCGTTGCCGTATTGGTGCTCGGACGGAAGCCGCACCGCCTCGTCGAAGCTGGCGGCGCGGACCATCTGCAACACGGGACCGAAAATTTCCTCGCGGTAACTTTGGAAATGCGGCTTCACATGGTCGAAGAAGGTCGGGCCGATGAAATAGCCCTGCTCGTGGCCCTGGAGGGTGAAGCCGCGGCCGTCGACGACCAGCTCGCCGCCCTCGTCGCTGCACATCTGGATGTAAGTCTCGATGCGCTCCTTGTGCGCGGCGTTGACCACCGGACCGTAATGCGCGTCGGCGTCGGTCGAGACTCCGACCCGCAGGCCCTCGATCGCCGGGATCAGCTTTTCGCGCAGCGCATCGGCGGTCTTGTCGCCGACCGGAACCACCACCGGGAGCGCCATGCAGCGCTCGCCGGCCGAGCCGAACGCTGCTCCGGCGAGGTCGTTGACGACTTGGTCGAGGTCGGCGTCGGGCATGACGATGCCGTGGTTCTTGGCGCCGCCGAACGCCTGCACGCGCTTGCCGTTCGCGGTGCCACGCGAGTAGATGTAATGGGCGATATCGCTGCTGCCGACGAAGCTGATCGCCCTGATGTCGTCATGGTCGAGGATCGCGTCGACCATCTCCTTGTCGCCGTGGACGACGTTGAGGATGCCGTCGGGAAGCCCGGCTTCCGTCATCAGCTCGGCGAGCCGCACGGGCACCGTCGGATCGCGCTCCGAGGGCTTGAGGATGAAGGCGTTGCCGCAGGCAATGGCGACTCCGAACATCCACATCGGAATCATCGCCGGGAAATTGAACGGAGTGATTCCGGCAACGATTCCAAGCGGTTGACGCATCGAATAGACGTCGATTCCGGGACCCGCGCCGACCGTATACTCGCCCTTCAAAGCGTGCGGGATGCCGCAGGCGAACTCGATCACCTCGAGCCCGCGCTGGATATCGCCCTTGGAGTCGGCGATCACCTTGCCGTGCTCGGACGACAGGATTTCAGCCAGCTCGTCCATCCGCGCCTCGACCAGCGCCTTGAAGGCGAACATCACCCGCGCCCGCCGCTGCGGGTTGGTCGCCGCCCATTCGGGCTGGGCGGCGCGCGCCGCCGTCATCGCCCGCTCGAGATCGGCCGCGGTGCCGAGCCGCACACGCGCCTGGACGGCGCCCTGGTTGGGGTCGAAAACCTCGCCTTCTCGCCCGTCCGAGGCATAGCTCGAACCGCCGATAAAATGGTCGATGTCACGCAACATAAGGAAGCGTCCTCAAGGGTGAGTTCCGGGATCGCCGCTCCACTAGACCCGGGCCGCGGCAAATGCCAGTTGGAGCAAAGCGGAAAGGAGACGAGTGATGCGCATCCTGGCCCTGATCCCATGCCTGCTGCTGGTCGGCAGTGCGGCGAACGCCTGGGAGTCCGCCTCGCCGGATGCGAAGCTCAAGCGGATCATCGCTCCGGGCGGCGCCGAGATGAAGCGCACGGTTGAAAAACTCGTGAGCTTCGGCACGCGACATACAATGTCGTCGCAGACCGACCGGAAGCGCGGGATCGGTGCGGCGGTGCGCTGGGCCGA
This sequence comes from Sphingomicrobium sp., assembly GCA_050998435.1. Classification (GTDB taxonomy): domain Bacteria; phylum Pseudomonadota; class Alphaproteobacteria; order Sphingomonadales; family Sphingomonadaceae; genus Sphingomicrobium. Next base: position 3,411 of record JBPCQE010000063.1, read on the forward strand.
GGCGCGGATGAAAAGTTTCGGACTCACGACTCTGCAGACCTGCGACGCCGTCACCGGCCGGCGAATTCTGACCCCGACCCGCGTCTGCAACGCGGTCGCGGTCCAGCGCGGCACGGCAAGGCCCAACGACGTAGTGATCATCACCGGCCACATCGACAGCCGGGTGACCGACCCGATGAACGCCACCGCCGACGCTCCGGGCGCCAACGACGACGGGTCGGGAACCGCGGCGGCAAGATCATGGCCGAATACGCGAAGGCGCAGGGCTGGAACGTCGTCGCCAACCTCAACAACGACATCATCGGCAACAGCTGCGGCTCCGACGGAGTGTGCAACGCCAAGCAGGTGCGCGTC
>JBPCQE010000133.1:0-4093 GCA_050998435.1 Sphingomicrobium sp.
GCGCCCGGCCCGCCTTGAAGTGAGCGCGCTTGATATATTTGGCGAGCGTCCGCTCGGGATCGCGCTTGAAGTAAAGGACATAAGCCCAGTCCGGCTTGTGAACCAGGCGAGCGTCGGTGAAATTGCCGGCCTCGCGCTTGCGCGGCGTCGCCAGCAGCTTCTCGAACTGCGGCCTTGTCACCTGCTGCTCGCGGACCCGCTTCGCCGCCTCGGCGTCGCTGATGCCGGCCATCTGCGCATAGAAACCGCGCTCGTCCTTGGGCCGGTTTTCGGCCGGGGGCGGCTTGGCGGGCAGCGGAGTGGGCGGCACTTGCCCGACCGAGGCGAAGCCCGACGGCTCGATCTTCGCTCCTGTCGGAACGAAACCGGCCGCCGCCGTAAGCGCGCTGATCGCGCTGATTGCGCTGATTGCAAGGGCCGTGATCGGATTCACGCGGCGCTCCTCATAGACAGTGGGCACAATAGGCCGCTTCAAGCTTTCTCTCGCCTGAAGGAGGAGCATCCATGCGCCAGAACTGGCCCGAGCGGCTGTGGCTTGTCCGGCACGGGCAGAGCCAGGGCAATGTCGCTCGCGACGCGGCCCACGAGGCCGGGCTATCGACCATCGACATCGACATGCGAGACGTCGACGTGCCCCTCTCGGACATCGGCTTCAAGCAGGCCGACGCCGCCGGTCGCTGGTTCGCCGCGCTGCCGCAAGACGAGCGGCCGGAGGTGATCCTGTCGTCGCCATACGTCCGCGCGCGCCAGACGTCGGAGGCGATCTGCAAGGCTGGGGCGCTCGCCGGAGGCCCTGGGCGGTCGATTGTCGACGAACGGCTTCGCGAGCGTGAGTTTGGTGTGTTCGACGGCCTGACGACGATCGGCATCGGCGAGAAATTCCCCGAGGAAGCGGCGCATCGCCAGCGGCTCGGCAAATTCTATCACCGGGCGCCCGGCGGCGAGAGCTGGGCCGACGTCATCTTGCGGCTGCGCTCGATGCTCAACACCATCAACTTGCATTACTCCGACCGCCGGGTGCTGGTTGTCTGCCACCAGGTCGTCGTGCTGTGCATGCGCTACATATTGGAGGAGCTGGACGAAGCGCAGATTCTGGCCATCGACAAGCAGGCCGACGTGCTCAACTGCGGCATCTGCGCCTACGAGTTCGAGCCCGACGCAAAAGGGCTGTGCATCCCCAAGCTGGCGATGTGGAACCACGACACACCGCTCGAGACGGAGGGCGCTGCGAAAACCTCGGCTCCCGACGCGATGGCCGGGTCGCGATGAAAGCGGGAACGCCGCTCGACCGAAGCATGCTCGACGCCCATGCGCTCCCGCCGGTCGTCGACGGCGACAAGGATTCCAAGGGCCGAATCCTGATCATCGCCGGCAGCCGCGAGGTGCCCGGCGCCGCGCTGCTCGCCGCGACCGCCGCGATGCGCGCCGGGGCGGGCAGACTGAAGATCGTCACCGTCGAAAGCATCGCTCCACAGGTCGCGGTGGCGATGCCCGAAGCGATGGTGATCGGCTTGCCCGAGCATCGCGACGGAGGGTTCGCGGGCTCCGCGGTCGCCCGGATCACCGAAGAAGCGGCCGATTCCGACGCGATCGTCGCCGGGCCCGGAATATCGCCGGGCGACACCTGCGAGCGGATCGCCGCAACCTTGATCGATTCCCCCGCGCGCCTCGCGCTCGACGCGGCGCTTCTTCACAGCCTGACTCCGGCGAAAGGCGACCGCGACGCTCTCCCGGTCCTCCTGCCGCACGCCGGCGAACTCGCGTCGATGCTGGATTGCGATGAAGACGAGATCGCCGCCGAGCCGATCAAATGCGGTCTCCGCGCCGCCCAGCTTTATCGCTCGATCGTGCTGGCCAAGGGCGTCACCAGCCACGTCGTCCACCCGGACGGCCGCTGCTGGACTTACAGCGGCGGTGCTCCCGGGCTCGGAGTCTCGGGCAGCGGCGACGTGCTGGCAGGGATCGTCGGCGGCCTTCTGTCGCGCGGCGCCGAACCACTCGCCACTTTGCTGTGGGGCGTGTGGCTGCACGGCGAAGCCGGCGCCGCGCTGGCCGAAAAAGTCGCGCCGATCGGTTTCCTCGCCCGCGAGATCGCGGGCCAAGTTCCGGCCCTACTTCCGCGCTGAGTCCTTGCGGGATGCGTGGCGTTCGAGCTCGTCGCCGACCAGCTGGACGACATGGATGACGTTGGTCGATCCCGCGGTCCCGAACGGCACTCCGGCCATCAGCACCACCCGGTCGCCGCCCTTGGCGATCCGGTGGCGCAAGGCCATTCGCTTGCCCTTTTCGACCATCTCCTCGAAGCTGTTGACGTCGCGCGAATGGACCGGGTGAACGCCCCACAGCAGCCCCATTCGCCGTGCGGTCGTCAGCGACGGCGTCATCGCCAGCAGCGGCACCGCCGGGCGCTCCCGGGCGATCCGGCGGGCGGTCGAGCCCGAGCTGGTGTAGCAGACCATCGCGGTCGCCGAGACGGTGCTTGCGATCTGCCGCGCCGAGCCGGCGAGCGCGTCGGCGGTGGTCGGCTCCAGCCGGGTCTTAGTAAAATGGATCCTCGCCGGGTAGATCGGGTCGCGCTCGGCGCTGGTGGCGATCCGGTCCATCATCGCCACCGCCTCGCAAGGATATTGGCCGGCGGCGCTTTCCGCCGACAGCATCACCGCGTCGGCGCCGTCGTAGATCGCGGTCGCGACATCGCTGACCTCGGCCCGCGTCGGGGTCGGCGAGTTGATCATCGATTCGAGCATCTGGGTCGCCACCACCACCGGTTTGCCGAACTGCCGAGCGCTGGCGATGATCCGGTTCTGGAGAGGCGGCACCTGCTCGGGCGGGAGTTCGACCCCGAGGTCGCCGCGAGCGACCATCACCGCGTCGGCCAGCGCGATGATGTCGTCCAACCGGTCGATCGCCGCCGGTTTCTCGATCTTGGCGAGCAGCGCCGCTTTCTCGCCGATCAGCTCGCGGGCCTCGGCGACATCCTCGGGGCGCTGGACGAACGACAGAGCGATCCAGTCGGCCTTTTGCTCGAGCGCGAAGGCGAGGTCGGAGCGGTCCTTGTCGGTCAGCGACGGGATCGGCACCAGCACGTCGGGCACGTTGACGCCCTTGTTGTCGGACAGCTTGCCGCCGACCTCGACCTTCGTGACCAAAGTGCGGTCGTCGACCTCGACCGCCTTCAAGCGCACCTTGCCGTCGTCGATCAGGATCCGGTCGCCGGGGCGGATGGTCGCGAACAGCTCGGGATGGGGGAGCTCGACCCGCTCCGAGCTGCCGGCCGTGCGCAAGCGGTCGAGAGTGAACCGGTCGCCGGTCTTGAGAATCGCCGACTTGCCCTTGAAATGCCCGACCCGGAGCTTGGGCCCCTGGAGGTCGAACAGGATCGTCGTCGGCCGCCGGAGCTCTTTTTCGAGCGCCCGGATCGCCTCGACCAGCTCCGCCTTCTCGTCGTGGTCGCCGTGGCTCATGTTGATCCGGAACGCGTCCGCACCGGCGAGCATCAGCTCGCGGATCATCGCCGGATCGCTCGACGCGGGCCCCAGCGTCGCCAGGATCTTCACCTTGCGCGATCGCGGTGCGAACGTTTCCGTCACTGGGCTCCTTTCCGCTTTCAAAGCGGCCCGGGCATAGCCGGTTGGAGCGCTCGTTCAACCCGGCTTGAGCAGTCGCCGCCGCTCGCCTAGAGCCGCCCGCTGTACCCTGGATCGGAGAATTTGAATTATGGCGGATGGCACCGTCGCGGCCGACCAGCTGCGGCTGTTCATCGAGCGCATCGAGCGGCTCGAGGAAGAAAAAAGAGCGATGGCCGACGATATTCGCGACGTCTATTCGGAGGCCAAGGCCAACGGATACGACACCAAGACCATGCGGGCGGTCGTTCGCCTGAGGCGGATGGAAACCCACACGCGGCAGGAAATGGACGCGCTGCTGGACACCTATCGCTCCGCGCTCGGGCTGGCGTAAGGAACGGGCAAATGGCCGGCCATTCCAAATATAAGAACATCATGTACCGCAAGGGCGCGCAGGACAAAAAGCGCTCGACGATGTTCTCCAAGCTCTCCCGTGAGATCACCGTCGCGGCGAAGATGGGCCTGCC
>JBPCQE010000170.1:0-12480 GCA_050998435.1 Sphingomicrobium sp.
CCCCTCGTAGCGGTAATCAGAATAGGGCTCGATGTAACCGACGATGGCCAGGTTGAGCATCATCAAACCGGCGGCATAGGTGTAGGGCACACGCAGCAGCCGGCCGAAGCCGATGCCGATGCCGCGCATCGCGTCGAGCTCGGAAGACAGAGCGAGCTTGCGGAAGGCGAGGAGGATGCCAAGCAGCAGCCCGATCGGGATTCCGAGCGCAAAATATTCCGGCAGCAGGTTGGCGAGCATCCGCCAGACGACGCTGACCGGCCCGCCGGCGGTGACGACGAAGTCGAACAGCCGCAGCATCTTGTCGAGCACCAGCAGCATCGCGGCGAGGATCAGCGTGCCAAGCAGCGGGATGGCGATGGAGCGCGCCAGGTAGCGGTCGATGAGAGACAGGCCCAAGTTGGTCGTCCAAACACCATGATTTGGCCGCAAAGCGCGCCGAGATGCTACGCGGACGGCTCTACCCTTCCCGACGAAGGGGTACCGTCCGTGTGCGTCGAAAACGAACGGTCTGCAATATCATGTCGAATACCCGCCTACTGCTACTCGCTCCGCTGCTCGCCGCGATGGCCACGGCCGCGCCGGCCCGAGTCGTCGGGTCGGACGCCGCGGCGTGCCTGACCGGCAAGCCGTCGATGCTGGTTCGAGTAAGCGGCCTCAAGAAGCCGAGCGGAACGGTCAAGGTCGCGGTCTATGCCGCCCAGGGTTATCTCGCCAAGGGCGGCAAGCTCCGCAAGGTGGTGGTGCCGGTGCGCTCGACCGCCCCGATAGACATCTGCATCGCGGTTCCGAATGCGGGCCGATATGCGGTCGCGGTCCACCATGACGTCAACGGCAACGGCGACAAGGATCCCGGTGACGGCGGCGGCTATTCGGGCAATCCGCGGCTGTCGATCACAAATTTGAAGCCGCCGTTCGGCAAGACCGCGGTGCGGGTCGGCGCGGCCCCGCGCCACGTGACGGTTATGCTCCAGTACCGCAACGGCTTGTCGATCCGGCCAGTGAACGGGTGATGGCGCGGCCCCGAATCGCGCTGCTTTCCAATCCGAAATCGACCGGGAATCTCGCTCAGCTTCCGAGAATTCGGGCGTTTTGCGCCGATCACCCCGACATCTTCCACTACGAGGTGGAGAAAGCCCACCAGGTCGGCGCCGCGCTCCGGACGATTGCCCGGGTGCGGCCCAAGATGCTGGTCATCAACGGCGGGGACGGAACCGTTCAGGCAGCGCTGACCGAGCTCTACAACGGCGGCCATTTCGCCGATCAGCCGCCGCCCGTGGCCGTTCTTCCGAGCGGCAAGACGAACCTCATCGCGCTCGATCTCGGAGCGCCCGGCGATCCCATCGCGGCGCTCGAGAGATTGCTCGAGATCGCGCAGGCGGACCTCAGCCCGCACATCGTCGCCCGCGAGCTGATCGCGCTGCGCTGCGGAGCCGGCGAGCAGCGGCCGGTGATCGGCATGTTCCTCGGCGGCGCCGGGCTCGCCGACACGATGCTTTACTGCCGCGAGAAGATCTATCCGCTCGGACTGCCCAACGGCGTCAGCCATGCGCTGACCGGCTTGGCCTTGCTGGCGCGCCTGTTACTCAGGCTGAAATCCAGCTTCCTGCCGCCGCGTCCAAGTCCGTTGGCTGTGTCGTGGCGCAACAGCGAGAGCCTGACGGGCCGCTTCTCGCTGCTGGCGGTGACGACTCTCGACAAGCTGCTGCTGTCGGGCGAGCTTCGGGGCCACCCCCGCGGGATGCTGCGGCTGGTCGCGATCGAAGAGCGGCCGGGTTCGGTCCTTGGAGCGTTCTTCGCGACCCTGTCCGGAAAGCTCGGCCATTCCAAGCTGCGCGGAGTCCACTTCGAGGAGAGCGAGGAAATCAGCATCGAGGGCGAAAGCTCCAAGGTGATCCTCGACGGCGAGACATTCCGGGCCGAGATCGGCCGCCCGATCTTCCTCAAGCTTGCGCAGCCGCTGTCGTTCGTCCGCATTGCCGCCTGAGGGCCGCGCCGTGGACGAGCTCGCGAAGCTGGTCGCGGATGAGCTGGCGATCCCCGTCGATCTTCGTGTTTCAGAATTTGCAGCGGCGATTGCCGCCCGGCACGGCAAGGCGTCCCGGGCGGTGCTGTTCTACGGCTCGTGCCTTCGCGAGAAGCAGCTCGACGGGCTGATGCTCGATTTCTACCTGATCGTTTCCGATTACCGGGCGGCGTACGACAGGAAATGGTTGGCCACCGCGAACAAGCTCATTCCGCCGAACGTGTTTTATCTCGAGGATAACGGGCTGACGGCGAAATATGCCGTTCTGAGCGAGATCGATTTTGTTCGGGAATGCGATGTGTCGGCGGGCACTCCGTCGGTCATGGCCCGGTTCGCCCAGCCGTCACGGATCGTGTGGGTGTTTGATGATTTGGCCCGGACCAAGGCAATTGATGCGGTGTCCCGTGCCGCGCCCGCGCTTCTGCACCTTACACAGCCAACGATGGCGGATGAGGATGCGGCCGAGCCGCTCGCGATATGGAAGCGGGCCTTTGCCTATACCTATGGTGCTGAGATGCGGGCCGAGCGAAAGTCGCGCCCCGATGCGATCGTCGACGCGGATCCGGAGCGCTACGATCGGTTCGCGAGGGCGGCCGGCTTTCCGCTTCGGCTGGGCACGACAGAATCCGAACGCCGAGCGGCTGAAAAAGCGTGGCGCCGGTTTCAAAGACGAACTCGCAGAATACAGGTGCTCCGCCTCGCCAAGGCCAGCGCGACGTTCGCCGGTGGGGTCGACTACATCGCTTGGAAGATCAACCGCCACGCCGGCACCCAGATCCGGATCAAGCCGTGGCAGCGGCGCTGGCCGCTACTCGCCGCGATCAGCCTTTTGCCGCGACTCCTGAATTCCGGGGCTGTTCGCTAGCTCGCCGGGTCAGGGCCGAGGAAACCGCATTGGCGAGAGCGCCGACGGTGAACGGCTTGCGCAGCAATTCGTAGCCGACCAGTTGGTCGGTCTCGCCCTCGCCGACATAGCCGGTGACGAACAGCACCGCGAATTCGCGGTTGGTGGCCTTCAGATAGCGGATCAGCTCGGGCCCGGTCATCTCCGGCATGATCACGTCGCTGATCACCAGGTCGAAATCCTGTTGCTCGAACAGCTTGATCGCCTCGGCCCCGCTCGAGCAGGCGACCGGCTGGTAATCCAAATCCTCGAGCGCATCGACGGTCGCGGATCGGACCCGCGGGTCGTCCTCGACCAGCAGGATGCTCGCCCCAGCGACATGCGCCTCGCCTTCGGAGCGCTGGACGGCCGGGTGAAGCCGGACCGCCGCCGGCGCGGATTCGGTACGCGGCAGATAAATCGAGACCGTGGTGCCCCTCTCGACTTCGCTCTCGATGCCGACCTCGCCGCCCGACTGGTGGGCGAAGCCGAAGATCTGGCTGAGCCCGAGGCCGGTGCCCTTGCCGACCGGCTTGGTGGTGAAGAACGGCTCGAACGCACGCTCACGGACTTCGGGGGTCATTCCGCAGCCCGTGTCGGTGACGCTGATGCGGATATATTCGCCAGGCCGGACATCGCCGACTTCATTGGCCTTGAGGGTGACGTTCGACGTGCTGATCCGCATCATGCCGGTGCCGGCCATGGCGTCGCGCGCGTTGACCGCGAGGTTGACGATGGCGTTCTCGAGCTGATGCGGGTCGACGTAGGTCGGCCAGGTATCGTCGGCGAGGTCGACCTCGACCTGGATCCTCTCGCCGAGCGTGCGGTCGAGCAGGTCGGACATGCCGCCGACCAGCTCGCTGCTGTCGACCCGCTCGGGGAGCAGTGGCTCGGAGCGGGCGAAGGACAGCAGCCGCCGGGTCAGGGCCGCGGCCCGGGTCGCGCCTTCCATGGCGTTGGTGAGATGGGCCATCACCTCGCGCTTCGGACCGTTCAAGCGGCGCCGGGCGAGATCGATCCCGCCGACCACCACCGCCAGCATGTTGTTGAAGTCGTGGGCGATGCCGCCGGTCAGCTGGCCGACTGCCTCCATCTTCTGGACCTGCCGCAGTTGCGCTTCGGCGAGCTGCCGCTCGACCGCTTCGGCGCGCAGAGCTTCGTTGGCCGCCTGCAGCTCCTGGGTGCGCTCGTCGACGGCTTGCTCGAGCGCCTCGGCGCGCGCGGATTCGGTCTCCGCCTGGCGGCGCGTGGCGGCGTTCTGGCGAACCGCCTGGATCGCCACCAGGCCGAGGAAGATGGCGCCCAACCCGACGATGATCCCGAGCCAGCTCAGATAATCGGTCAGCCGGTCGGCCTGGGCGGAGAAGATCTGGCTCTGCTCGATGCGCTCGCGGAGCGACTTCTGCTCGGCATCGGCAATCTCGTCGAGCTTGCCGGTGACCGCCGGGCCGGTTCGGGTCCGGCCGGCGGCATAGTAATAGGATGTCCCGCCCTCGCCTTGCTGGGCGGCGGCCGCGCGAGCGGCGGGCGCCAGTTCGGCGCCGCGCGTTGCGTACACCTGCAGCAGCTCGTTCACCCGCCGTCGCTGCTCGGGGCTGGCGCGCACCAGTCTTTCGAGCTGCATGATCTGGTGCCCGGCGAGGCGCCACTGGCTGTAATAGATGCTGCCGCTGGTCTCGACGTCTTCGTCGAGGACGAAGCGGCCGAGCGCGGCTTCGGCGCGCGACATGCTCGAATCGACGCCGCGGACGAGCAGCGCGACGTTGTAGGCGCGGCGCTCCGCCTCGAGCGCGCGCTCGCGCGCGTCGTTGGACAAAGCGACGAGGATCACCATGACGACGAGGACCAAAGCCGCCATCAGGCCGCCGGCCGCCGCGCCGCCGCGGCGCCAGTCGAATTGGAGCTCGTCCCCCGCCGGCATCATGTCGCTAGTCTAGACCCGTATGGAGCACCGTGAAAGGCGGCTTGGAGTTCAGTTTATGCAGCCGGTCGCACGTCCTGCAGCAGCGAACATGCCGAGAACCTCGCCGACTTGCTCGCTGCTGTGCTCCGAGCACAAGGAGCAGCGCAGCAGGGTCATGCCGGCCGGCGTCGCCGGCGGCCGGGCAAGATTGACGTACAGGCCGCGCTCGAGAAGCGCCTCCCACATCGCCGCGCCGGTTTCGAGGTCGGGCATCAGGACGGCGATGATCGCCGACTGCGGCTCGTTGGTCCCGAGACTGAAGCCCAGTTGCCGGAGGCCCGCGTGCAGCCGCTTGCTGTTCTCCCACAAATGAGCGCGCTTGTCGGCCGAATCCATCAGCTTGCGGATCGAGGTCGCCGCGGTCGCCACCACCGACGGCGGCAGCGAGGCGGTGAACACGTACGGCCGGCACACCAGCCGCAGGATCTCGAACTTCGGGTGGTTGGAGACGCAGAAGCCGCCGACCGTTCCGACCGACTTGGAGAAGGTGCCGATGATGAAGTCGACGTCGTCGATCACGCCCTGGGCTTCGGCGACTCCGCGGCCATGATCGCCGATGAAGCCCATCGAGTGCGCCTCGTCGACCAGCACCATGGCGCCGTTCTCCTTGGCGACGCGGACCATCTCGGTCAGCGGGGCGACGTCGCCGAGCATCGAATAGACGCCTTCGAGAACGACCAGCTTGCCCGCGCCTGCGGGGACGCGCTTGAGGCGCTTCTCCAGCGCCTCGACGTCGTTGTGGCGGAACGGCACGATCTGGGCATTGCCGAGCGCGCAGCCGTCGTAGATCGACGCGTGGCTGTCGATGTCGAGGACGATATAGTCGTCCTTGCCGGCAAGGGTGGAGATGATCCCGAGATTGGCCTGGTAGCCGGTCGAGAAGACCATCGCATGGTCCATCGCGTAGAAGTCCTTGAGCGCCTGCTCGACCGCGCGGTGGCCCGAATAGGTGCCGTTGAGCACCCGGCTGCCGGTGGTTCCCGAGCCGAACTCGTCGAGCGCCTTCTTGCCGGCGGCGATCACGTCGGGGTCGAAGGTCATCCCCATGTAATTGTAGGTGCCGAGCAGGATGGTGCGCTTGCCGTTGCAGATCGCGACGGTCGGGCTTTCGACCCGCTCCATCACCAGGTTGAACGGGTCGGTAAGGCCGGTCGCGAGCAGCGTCTCGCGCTGCTCGATCAGCGCGTCGAACTTCGAGAAGAGATCGCTCACCGCTCGCTCTGCAGCTGGCCGACCGCGTCGACGAGCTGCCCGACCGTTTCGATTTCGGCGGCGCGGTTCATGCTGATCAGGATGTCGAATTCGTCCTCGACCGAGGCGACGAAGTCCATCACCGTCAAGCTGTCCCATTCGAGATCCTGGGCGAAGCGGGTGCTTTCGGTCACCGCGATGCCCTTCTTGTTGAACGGCTCGATCAGCTTCGCGATCTTGGCGGCAGTCTCGTCTCGGTCGGTCATGGGCGGCTCGTAGTCACGGGTTTTGGCTTTCGCAACGCAATGGGGCGCAACTACGGCGGTTCAGAGCCAACCCTTAAAGCCAGCCCTGTGCGCGGTACCATTGGGCGGTCGCGGCCAGGCCGCCGGGAGTCGCGATTCGCGGTTGCCACAGGTCGGGCGGAGCTGCACGCTCGGGATCGACGACCCAGTCGGGATGGCAGAAATAAGCGGCGCGGTCGGAGGTCAGCTTGGCCTTGTCCCCGCGCATCAGCCGATCAGCCTTCGCGCCAAGCTTGAGCAGGCCCGAAGGGATTGAGAGGCTGACGCCGCGGCGGCCGACCACGGTGCCGAGCGCCTCGGCAAATTCCTTGTGGCTCCAGCCGCTGGCCCGGCCGTCGTCGGGTTCGATCGTCAGGCCGCCCGGTGCACCGCTGGCTGCCAGCTTGAGAAGCAGGCGGGCGAGATCGTCGGCGTGGAGCAGCGACAGGCGACCCTCGGGCGGAAGCAGAACGATTCCGAGCTTCGCCATCTTGAACAGCTCGAGCGTCTCCCTGTCGCCAGGACCATAGACCGCCGGAGGCCGGACGATCGCGAACGGCAGGCCGGAGCTCGCGACGAGCCGCTCCGCCTTCGCTTTGGACGCGCCGTAGAGCGACAGTTCGGGCTCGCGCGCCGCGATCGAGGAGACATGGACAAAGCGTTTGGCTCCGCCCGCCTTGGCTGCGTGGAGCATCGCCTTGGTCCCGTCGACATTGGAGCGGTCGAAATCGGCGGCGGTGCGGCCGCTGATCACTCCCGCGACATGGATCACCGCATCTGCGCTCGCGACCAGCTGCTCGAGCGCGCCGGGCTGTTCAAGCGAGCCGCTCACCCAGTCGACGCTGGCGCGGGGCGGGACTGGACGGCGGACGAGGGCGCTCACCTGATGGCCGTCCGCGGCCGCGGCGTCGAGCAGGCGCGAACCGACGAAGCCCGTGGCGCCGGTGACCGCCAGCCTCATGGCCGCCTCACAGGGGCGACCAGGGCCGCTCGTCGGCTGCGGCGCCGGCGCGTTGCGGTTCGGTCGAGCCGAGTTGCTCGACAATCGCGTCGAGCAAACCCTCGATGCCTTGGCCGATCGGCGCGGAAATCGGGATCGCATCGCCGCCGTTAGCCTTGTCGAGCGCTGTCTTGACCTTCGCCAATTGCCTGGCATCGAGGAGGTCGCAGCGGCTCAGCGCAACGACCTCGGGCTTGTCGGCAAGGTCGGCGCCATAGGCATCGAGCTCGCCGCGCACCACGCGCCACGCCTCGACCGGATCGTCGCCGGCCGCGTCGACCAGGTGCAGCAGCAGCCGGCAGCGCTCGACATGGCCGAGGAACCGGTCGCCGATCCCGGCCCCTTCCGCCGCTCCCTCGATCAGCCCGGGGATGTCGGCGACGACGAACTCCCGCCCCTTGTGCCGGGCGACTCCGAGCTGCGGCCGGAGCGTCGTGAACGAGTATTCGCCGACCTTGGCGGCGGCGTTGGTGGTCGAGTTGAGGAAGGTCGATTTGCCGGCGTTGGGAAGGCCGACCAGCCCGACGTCGGCGAGCAGCTTCAAGCGCAGCCACACCCACATCTCCTCGCCCGGCCAGCCGGTGCCGTGCTGGCGCGGCGCGCGGTTGGTCGAGCTTTTGTAGCTGGCGTTGCCGCGGCCGCCGTCGCCGCCCTTGAGCAAGGTGACGGCCTGGCCGACCTCGGTCAGGTCGGCAAGCAGGCTGCGGTCCTCGTCGTCGGCGAGGATTTGGGTGCCGACCGGGACCTTGACGACCAAATCGCCGCCGCCCGCCCCGGTGCGGTTGGCGCCGGCTCCGCCCTTGCCGCGCGGGGCTCGGAAATGCTGGGTGTAGCGAAAGTCGATCAGCGTATTGAGGCCGGGCACCGCCTCGAAGACGATGTCGCCGCCCTTGCCGCCTTCGCCGCCGTCGGGTCCGCCATATTCGATGAACTTCTCGCGCCGGAAGCTGACCGCTCCCGGCCCGCCCGCGCCGGAGCGGACGAAGATTTTCGCCTGGTCGAGAAAATGCATGGGCGCGAGTTAGGCGGGGAAGCGCGACATTGCCACCTCGGCCGCGTCGATCAGTCCTGGGGATGCATCGATGCCATATGCGACCGCAGGGCTTGCGCGGCGATCTCGCGCGACGCTTCGCGGGGCAAGCCGAGCGCCTGCGCGATCGGCTTGCCGAGCAGCGAGTCGCCGAGCGCGGCGAGGACCAGCGACAGGGTCGATTCCGGCACCTTATGGTCCTCATGGGCGACGCTCAGCTGGTCGACCAGGGCTCGAATTGCGCCGAGGATCGGGTTCAGCGCGTCCGTGTTGCCGGTCAGGATCATCCACGCGGCCAGCGCTCCGGCCCCATCCTTGCCGAACGCGTCGAAGGTGCGGTCGACGATCTCGCGCGGGTCCGCCTCGCCCCGCCGGGCGAGCTCGACCGTGTCGGCGATGCTGGCCGTCACCTGCTCGGCGATGGATCTCGCAAGCTCGGCCTGGAGCCCCGCGGCCGAGCCGAAATGATGGAGGAGATTGGCGTGAGTCCTGCCGACTTTCGCGGCCACGGCCTTCAGAGTGACCGCTTGCGGGCCTTCGTCGATCAGTAGCGCCCGGGCCGCCTCGATTGCTGCGAGGCGGCTATCCTTCTGGCTAAGGCGTTCGCGGACTATTGACTGACCAGCGCCACCGTACCGACTCCGGCCGATCTGACCATCACTCCGCGTGACCGGCGTTTTGGCCGCGGTGAGGCGGCCCGGCGCCTGTGGCATGGCGGCCGGGTCGAAGCGACCGCTATCTATAACGCTCTGTCGGCGACGTTTCCGCTCGGGGAAGCGTTTTTCGTCGAGAGCGTGCGCGCCTTTCGCGACGGCGCCAGCCCCAAGCTCGCCGAAGAGATCAAGGCCTTCACCACCCAGGAAGTGATCCACAGCCGCGAGCATCTCGCCTTCAACCGGCAAGCCGTCGATAGCGGATATGATTTGAGCAAGCTCGACGAGCGGATCGGCAAACGCCTCGCGGTCACCAAGTCGAAGCCGCTGACCGTCAGCCTGGCGGCGACCATGGCGCTCGAGCATTTTACCGCCATTCTCGCCCACCAACTGCTGTCCGATCCCTCGCATCTCCGTGGCGCCGATTTCAAGGCTGCGGACCTCTGGCGGTGGCACGCCTGCGAGGAAATCGAGCATAAGGGCGTCGCTTACGACACCTGGCTGCACGCGACGCGCCACTGGCCGCGCTCGAAGCGCTGGAAGGTCAAGGCCAAGGTGATGCTGTTCATCACCCGCAATTTCGTCGTCGACCGCACCGCCGGGGCGCTCGAGGTGATGCGCCAGGACGGGGTTGTGGGAGCACGCGCCTGGGCGAGACTGCTATGGTACTTGTGGGTCAAGCCCGGAATGTTCCGCAAGATCGCCGGCGCCTGGGTCCGATTCTTCCTGCCCGGATTCCATCCGTGGAACGAGGACGACCGCGGATTGCTGCGCGCCTACGAGGCCCTTCCGGCAACGGGTGCGACGGTGCCCGCAAAGCAGGTCCGCCGCGCCCGCGCCGGCTAGGCTGCAGGGGTCTCCTTCAACTCCGCGCCACGCCCCAGCTCGAGCCTGCACAGCATCGTCGGCGCCTCGGTGCCGCGTCCGCGGCTCAGGCGCGGGGCGGTGATGCCGATTGGCCTGAACCCGACCTTATCCAGCACTCGGCCCGAGGCCGGATTGTCCAGGTAGTACGACGCTTGCACCTGCGGCAGCTTGAGCGCTCGAGCGATCTCGATCAGCGCCGCCACCGCCTCGGTCGCCAGCCCCCGGCCCCAGGCGTCGCGCGCCACCCAATAGCCGAGCTCGCACGAGCCGGACGGCTGCCGGCCGATCCCGCACGATCCGACCAGGCGCGGTGTGCCATCGGTGCGCTCCACCATGACAAAGGACGGCAGCGAGGGGTCGCGCGGCTTTGCAAGAAACGCTTCGGCGTCGCTCAACCGGTAAGGCCACGGCGCGGTCGCGAGGTTGCGGACAATCCGCTCGTCGCCGATCGCGGCGGCAAGTGCCCGCGCGTCCTCGGCCCAGCCGGGCCGGAGCAGCAGCCTCGCGGTCCTCGTAAACATCGTCATTCTCCTACCGCGGCCCGGTGGCGGGCCCGTGACAGTTGGGAGAAGACAAAAAGAAAGGGAGGAGAGGGGGCTTCCCTCTTCTCCCTTGTGGCTTCGATCCATGGATCTCGTCCGGGCCGCCCCCATGTGGGAACGGCGCCTTTATCGACCGTTCCTATGCTTGTCCTTCGGCCGGCATAATATGAACGTACTTTCGGCCGAGCTTGCCGTCACGGAAGGTGACGGTGCCGTCGGTCAGCGCGAACAATGTGTGATCCTTGCCGATGCCGACGTTGTCGCCCGGGTGCCACTTGGTACCGCGCTGACGCACGATGATGTTGCCCGCGCGCGCGGCCTGGCTGCCGAACAGTTTCACGCCGAGGCGCTTCGATTGACTGTCGCGGCCGTTGCGCGAACTGCCGCCTGCTTTTTTATGTGCCATCGGTAACTACTTCGCTTTCGGAGTTTTCTTGGCCGCGCCCTTAGCAGGGGCGGCCTTCTTTGTCGACGCGGCCTTTGCGGGCTTGGCGGCGGCAGCCTTCGCCGGCGCGGCCTTTTTTGCCTTGGCGGCCTTCGCCGGCGCGGCCTTTTTTGCCTTGGCGGCCTTGTCCGGATCGGCCTTGGTCACGTCGTCCGGCGCCGGATTGGGGGTTTCCTGCTCCTCGGCCTGCGGCGGCGCCTTCGAATCACTCGGCTTGGGTGTCTTGGCCGGCTTGGGAGCCCCCTCGGCCTTGGCGGCCGCCGGTTTGGAGTCCGCCTTCTTTTCGGCTTTATGGTCACCGATCGCGACGATCCTCAGGATCGTGTGCTGCTGTCGGTGGCCCTTCTTGCGGCGGTAGTTGTGGCGGCGGCGCTTCTTGAACACGGTCACTTTGTCGCCCTTGGCCTGGGCGATGATCTCGGCGGCGACCGTCAGGCCGCTGGTGCTCTTCAGATCGGAGCCTTCACCGGCGAGCAGGATGTCGCCCAAGGTGATCTTGTCTCCGGTCTCGCCGTCCATCTTCTCGACGACGATCTTGTCTCCGGGGGCGACTCGATATTGCTTGCCGCCCGTGCGCACGACTGCGAACATTGGCTTTTCTCTTCTTCGTCTGAAACAATCCGCGCGAGGAAAGACAGCGAGCGCAGCCCTCGCGCGGAAAGCGTGCCGCCTATGGGAGGGGGCCTACGCTGTCAACCGCCGTCGCAGGGCATTGGTATGTTGCATGCAAGTAACAGCTGCGCGCGAAAATGTGTTTCGTCCGTGCAACGCAATTGAATATGGGTCGATTTGGACCATCCTTCCCTGTCGCGCTGCTCGGACGCCTAGGCGGCGGCCGTGCCGCTACAATTGGGGGACCTAAGTCATGGTGCATCTCACGCGTTCGATTCTGCTCGCTTCCCTCTCGACCCTGGCCTTCGCCAGTCCCGTTGTCGCCCAGACGCAGGACGCTCCGCCGGTCGCTGCCGCGCCGGACGCCGACCCTGGCGACACAATTGTCGTGACCGGCACCAGCCGGACCGACCGCAGCGCGACCAATTCGGCCTCGCCGATCGACGTGATCTCGGCGGCCGACCTTCAACAGCAGCCGACGCCGAACATGCTCGACGCGGTGAAGAACATCGTTCCTTCCTTCTTCGTGCCGCAAAACACCATTTCGGATGCCTCGACCTTCGTGCGCGCACCCTCGTTGCGCGGTCTTCCTGCCGACAACATCCTGGTGATGATCAACGGCAAGCGCTTCAATCGCTCGCCACTGGTCCAGGTCTATACCGGCGGCGATACCGCGCTTTCGTTCGGCTCGCAGGGCGCGGACATCTCCTCGATCCCCTCGATCGCCATCTCCAATCTGCAGATCCTGCGCGACGGCGCGACCGCACAATATGGCTCGGACGCGATCGGCGGCGTGCTCAATTATGGATTGCGCAGCGATGCCGGCTACGAATTACAGGCGCTCTACGGCCAGCATTATGACGACGGCGGCGAGAAGGTTCGGTTCGGCAACAACGGCAGGACCTGGTCGGTTTCGGGTGACGTCGGTTTCAAGCTGGGCGATTCGGGCTTCATCAACGTCGCCGGCGAATATTCCGACGCCGA
>JBPCQE010000104.1:0-10805 GCA_050998435.1 Sphingomicrobium sp.
ATCTCCAGTTTGATCCCGAGACGGTCACCGCCTATGAGCTCGGCGCGAAATACTCGTCGCGCCACTTCTCGCTGAACGTCGCATTGTTCCGGCAGGAGTTCAAGAACTTCCAGCTGAACACGTTCGACGGCACCGTTTTCCTGGTCCAGAACGTCAACGGCTGCGAGTCGGACCTGAACGGCGCGGACCGCGACCAGAGCAGCAACCCCGGCTCGCCCAATTTCATTGCGCCGGTCGTCACGCGCGGGGCCGCATTCAATCTCAACCCGGCGGCCGGCCCAGGCCGTTGCGACGAGGGTGACGTGGGTTGGGGCGTGCGCTCGCAGGGCGTCGAGCTCGAGGCGATGGTCATGCCGATGCGCGACCTGAGGCTCAACCTCGGCCTGACCTACGCGCAGACCAAGTATCGCAAGAATCTGGTCGGGGACGACGAGGGGACGCCGTTGAGCCCGGCGCTTCGCAAACTTCCGGGCGACAATATCTCCAACGCACCGAAGGTCGTCGCGACCGGCGCGCTCGCCTTTACTCCGCCGATCGGTGGTTCCGGAATGACGGGCCTGTTCTACGTCGATGCTCGAATGAGCGGCGGCTACAACACCGGTTCCGACCTCTTCCCGCAAAAGGAGCAGGACCGCTTCACGGTGGTCAACGGCCGGATCGGTATCCGCGGGCCGGACGACAGCTGGTCGGTCGAGCTGTGGGGACAGAATCTGTTCAACAAAGACTATGCGCAGGTCGCGTTCAACACCCCATTCCAGCAGGGCGGTGCGACGACCCCGCCATTCGCGGCCGGTTTCACCTTCGCTCCGTTCGTCGATCCGGCGTTCCCGGGCGGCCGGCAGCTGTTCTCGCAGTTCCTTGCCGAGCCGCGGACCTACGGCCTGACGTTGCGGGCGAAGTTCGGTCCGAGCCGGGCATCGGCGCCCGCCTATGTCGAGCCGCCGGCGCCGCCGCCGCCGACTCCGGCGACCCAGACCGGCCCGGACGGCTCAGTGATCCTGGCGACCGACGCCTGCCCGGTGCCGCCGCCGCCGCCGCCGCCGCCGGCGCCCGAGCCCGAGCGCGGCTGACGGTTTGACAGGGGGACGGGGGAGGGCCTCGCCGGATACGGCGGGGCCCAACTCTTTTCAGGCGGCCTTCGCCTCGCTTTGGTCGCCGGCCGCCGCGAGCAGCGCCGAACGCAACTGGGCAGCGTCGTCGGCGTTGAGCTTCCGGCCGTCCGCCCGAGTCAGATAGAAGACGTCCACCGCTCGCTCGCCATATGTGGCGATGTGGGCCGAATGGATTCGGTGCCCGCAATCGTGGATCGCCCGCGCCAG
This sequence comes from Sphingomicrobium sp., assembly GCA_050998435.1. Taxonomy (GTDB): domain Bacteria; phylum Pseudomonadota; class Alphaproteobacteria; order Sphingomonadales; family Sphingomonadaceae; genus Sphingomicrobium. Next base: position 1,320 of record JBPCQE010000104.1, read on the forward strand.
CGCGGCGAGCAAGGCGATCCGGTCGAGCGCATTGACCTCGACCACCGTCGTCCGGCTCGACGCTCGCTCGGCGATCACCACCGACGGAGCGACCCGGAACGCCCCGGTTCGCGACCCGATTCGCTCGCCGGGCGGCAAGCGCGGCGGCTGGGCGCTGCCCAGTGCCGCCTCGACCGAGCGGACCAGGCGGTTGCGCAACCGGCGATCGGCATAGGCGCGGCCCTGGCTATCGAGCACCAGCAGATTGTCGAGCGCCATCCCGTCGCGAGTGGTGTGGACCCGGGCGTCGATGATGTTCGCGCCCGCCGCTGCGAGCCCCGCGCAGATCCGGTAGAACAAGCCTTCGCGGTCGGGTGTGAAGACGCTGATCCGGGTCGCATTGCTGTCGGCGTCGTTCTCGGCGACGACGCTCGGAACCGGTTCGCCGATCCTCGACTCCGCGTTCGCCACCTGAAGCGCATTGGCGACCTGCCATTCGATCGGCTCGGCGAGCCAGTAGGCATCGGGCAGGCGCTTCACATAAGCCCGCGCGATCGCCGGCCGCCAGCCGAGCATCTTCGCCAGCTCCTTTTGCCGAGCGACGATCAACTCGCTCCGCCCGCGCTGCTTGTGGCCGAGCCGGAGCCGTTCCTCGGCGGCGTCGAACAAGGTGCGCAGGAGCACTCGCTTCCATTCGTTCCACACGCCCGGGCCGACCGCGCGGATGTCGACCACGGTCAGGATCAAGAGCAGCCGCAACCGCTCCGGGCTTTGCACCAAATGGACGAAATCCTCGATCGTCTTGGGATCGGACAGGTCGCGCTTGAAGGCGGTCGACGACATCAGCAGGTGATAGCGAACCAGCCACGACACGGTCTCCGTCTCGGCCGGGTCGAGCCCGAAGCGCGGGCCGAGCTTGAGCGCGATCTCGGCGCCGATCACGCTGTGGTCGCCGCCGCGCCCCTTGGCGATGTCATGAAGCAGGACCGCGACGTAGAGCGTGCGCCGCGACGCAATCTGGCGGAACAGGGCGGTCGACAGCGGATGGTCCTTGGCAAGCTCGCCGCGCTCGATCGCCGCGAGCAGCCCGATTGCCCGGATCGAGTGCTCGTCGACCGTATAGTGATGGTACATGTCGAACTGCATCTGGGCGACGACTCGGCCAAAGTCGGGGACGAAGCGGCCGAACACTCCCGCCTCGTTCATCCAGCGCAACACCAGGTCGGGTGCATTGAGGTCGCTCAGCACCTCCATGAACAGGGCATTGGCCTTCGGATCGTCGCGCACCTTGGCGTCGATCAGCTTGGCATCGCGGGTCGCGGCGCGCATCGCATTGGGATGGATTTCGAGCCGCTCGCGGGCGGCCAGCGCGAACAGTTCGAGCAGGCGCGCGGGTTCCTCGCGAAGGAAATTGTCGGACGGGATCGACAGGCGGCTGCGGTCGAGCGTGAAGCCGTTCAGGCGCTTCGGCCGCCGGCGGATCGTCGGCAAAGCGAAGCGGAAGCCCTTCTTGCCCAATTGCTCGTCGAGCTGAGCGAGGAACAGCCCGGTCAGGTCGCCGACGGTCTTGGCGTTCAAAAAGTAGAATTGCATGAAGCGCTCGACCGCCGATTTCCCCGGCCGGTCGGCGTAGTTCATCATTTGGGCGATGTGTCTCTGATGGTCGAAGCCGAGCCGCTCCTCGGCTCGCCCGGCAGCCAGATGCAGGTGGCAGCGCACCGCCCACAGGAAGCGCTCGGCGCGCTCGAAGCTCTGGAACTCGCTGGCGGTCAGTAGCCCGGCGCCGACCAGGTCGGCCGGACGCTCGACTCCGTGAATGTATTTCCCGATCCAGTAGAGCGTGTGGAGATCGCGAAGCCCGCCCTTGCCGTCCTTGACATTGGGCTCGACGACATAGCGGCTGTCGCCCATCTTGACGTGGCGGGCGTCGCGCTCGGCAAGCTTGGCGGCGACGAACTCGGCCCCGGTTCCGCTGACCACCTCCTTGCGGAAGCCGCGCATCGCGACGTCGAACAATTGCTCCTCGCCCCACAGCAATCGCGCCTCGAGCAGCGCGCTGCGCACCGTCATGTCCTTTTTCGCCAGCGCGATCAGCTCGCTCGCCGAGCGCAGCGAATGGCCGACCTTGAGCTTCAGGTCCCACAGGATGTGGAGGATCGCCTCGGCCGCTTCGCCGTCGCCGCGCGTCGGCCTGGCCGCGGTCAGGAACATCAGGTCGACGTCGCTGTACGGCGCCATCTCGCCGCGCCCGGTCCCGCCGAGTCCGACCAGAGCGATGCCGTGCGTTTCGGGACCGGCGGTATCGTAGGCGAGGCGGATGATCTGGTCGTGGAGAAAGGCGGTCGCGCGGGCGGCGGCGCGACCCCGGCCGGGCTCCTTGGACAGCCGGCGGGCAATCTCGGCGCGGCCCAACGCCAACGCCTCGCCGAGAATTTGACTGATCTCGCCGGATTGCCGCTTGCCCCGGCGCACGCCCGCCATCCGCTCGGCGACCGCGCGCCGGTCGATGATCGCGCGCTGGTTGTCGATTGGTTCGAGGGCGGTCATCCGGAGCCTCGCTCGGCGGCAATGCGCTTGAGCGCATACAGCTGCTCAAGCGCTTCGCGCGGGGACAGCGAATCGGGATCGATCGCGGCCAGCGCATCGGCGAGTTCGTCGCGGGCCGGTTCGGCCTCGCTCGCGGCAGCGAACAAGGGCAAGTCGTCCAGGCCCGCGGCGATCCCTCCGGTCGCGTCGCGCCCCGCCTCGAGCTTGGCGAGCACCGCTTTGGCCCGCGCCACCACCGACGGCGGCAGCCCGGCGAGCTTGGCGACCGCAATCCCGTAGCTTCGGTCGGCGGCGCCGTCGGCGACTTCGTGCAGCAGCACCAGGTCGCCCTTCCATTCGCGCGCTCGGACGTGGTGGAGCGACAGGCAATCGAGCCGTTCCGCAAGCCGAGTCAGCTCGTGGTAATGGGTCGCGAACAGCGTCCGGCACTTAAGCTTGTCGTGCATCGCCTCGACCACCGCCCAGGCGATCGCGAGGCCGTCATAGGTCGAAGTGCCGCGGCCGATCTCGTCGAGGATCACCAGGCTGCGAGGCGTCGCCTGGGCCAGGATCGCGGCGGTCTCGACCATCTCGACCATGAAGGTCGATCGGCCGCGGGCGAGATTGTCGGCGGCTCCGACGCGGCTGAACAAGCGGTCGACGAGCCCGACCCGAGCGCTCGCCGCCGGAACAAAGCCGCCGGCCTGGGCGAGCACCGCGATCAGCGCCGCCTGGCGAAGGAAGGTCGACTTGCCGCCCATGTTCGGGCCGGTGATCAGCCACAGCCGGTCGTCGCTGCCCATCGACAGATCGTTGGCGACGAATCGTTCACCGGCGGCCGCCAGCGCGCTTTCGACGACCGGGTGCCGACCGGCCTCGATCTCGAGGCACGACTCGTCGGTCATTTGCGGGCGCGTCCAGCCGCCTTCGGCCGAGCGGGCGGCGTGCGATGCGGCGACATCGATCCGCGCGATCGCCTCGGCGGTCGCGGTGATCGCCGGTGCAGCGGCGATGGCTTGGCCGGTCAGCTCCTCGGCATGGGCGGCTTCGGCGGCGAGCGCATGGCCGCCGGCCTCGACCACTCGAGCGGCTTCGGAATGCAGGTCGGGCGAATTGAACCGCACGACCCCGGCGAGAGTCTGGCGGTGGGTGAAACCCGAATCGGGCGCCATCAGCCGGTCGGCGTGCCGGGCCGCGACTTCGATGTGATAGCCGAGCACCGCATTGTGGCGGATCTTGAGCGCGCCGACTCCGGTTGCTTCGCGGTAGCGGCTTTCGAGCCCGGCGATCGCCCGGCGGCCGTCGGACGAGGCGCTCCGCAGCGAGTCGAGCGCCGGGTCGTATCCCTCGGCGATATAGCCACCCTTCGACGGGTCGATCGGCGGCGATTCGACCAGTGATTGAGCCAGCTTGCCGACCAGCGCCTCATGCCCGGCGAGGCGCGGCAGCAATGCCCCGAGCAACGGTGGCCGGTCAGGCTCGGCGGCAAGCTCGCCCTTCAGCGCGGCGGCGGCGGACAAGCCATCGCGCAGCAGCGCGAGGTCGCGCGGGCTGCCGCGCTGCGCCGCGAGACGGGCGAGCGCGCGGGCGAAATCGGGCATTGCCTTCAACGCCGCCCGCACCCGCTCGCGGCGCAGCGCATCCCCGTGAAGCCAGGCAACCAGCGCGAGCCGAGCCTCGATCGCGGGGCGATCGGTCAGCGGCGCGGAAATGTCCTCGGCGAGCAGCCGGCGGCCGGCCGCGGTCTGGCAGCGGTCGATCTCGCCCAGCAGGCTGCCAGCGACGCTCCCCGAGGCCGAGCGGGTGAGCTCGAGACTGTCGCGGGTCGCCGTGTCGATTGCGACATGGCTCGACCGGGCGATCCGCCGCGGAGCGTCGAGCAGGATGCCGGTGCCTTTCTGGGTCGCATCGAGGTACGCGAGCAGCCCGCCGGCCGCGGCGAGCTCGGCCCACGACGGCGAGCCAAGCCCGTCGAGCGTCGCCAGGCCGAAGCGGCTCTTCAGCGCGCGCTCGCCCACGGCGCTGTCGAAACCGCCCTTGCCGGCGGTCGTTCGAACGCCCGGGATCGCGCCGTCGGCGATGGTTTCCGCCGGCGACAGCCGCGCCAGCTCGGCGGCCAATTCGCCCGGCCCGCAGGCGATCAGCTCGAAACGGCCGGTCGAAATGTCGGCGGCGGCGAGGGCCCAGTCGTCGCCCGCACGGCCGACCGCGGCGAGCCAATTGGCGGCGGCCGGCTCGAGCAAGGCTTCCTCGGTCAGGGTCCCCGGGGTCACCAGCCGAACGATCGCCCGCTCGACCAGCGCCTTGGAGCCGCGCGCCTTGCGCGCCTGGGCTGGATTCTCGACCTGCTCGGCGATCGCGACTCGGTGGCCGACGCGGATCAGCCGGGCGAGATAGGCCTCGGCCGAATGAACCGGCACCCCGCACATCGGGATCGGCTCGCCGTCGCTCGCGCCCCGCTTGGTCAGAGCGATGTCGAGGCAGTTCGCGGCGACCCTGGCGTCGTCGAAGAACAGTTCGAAGAAATCGCCCATCCGATAGAACAAGAGCGCGTCGCCGGCCTCGTCCTTGAGGCGCCGGTACTGCGCCATCATCGGGGTCGGTTCGTCGGCTCGGGCCATGGCGTGGTGGTAGCCGCTCCGCGTGACTCTTCCCACACCCTTTGGCTAAGGCTCGGCGGCAGGGAGCGAAGGTATGAGCGAAAGCAACGTTAAATTTTCCGAGGCCGAAGCGATCGACTTCCATGCCCGCGGCCGGCCGGGGAAAATCGAGATCATCGCCTCCAAGCCGATGGCGACCCAGCGCGACCTCAGCGTCGCTTACTCGCCGGGAGTCGCGGTGCCGGTCCGGGCGATCGCCGAGGACCCGGGCCGCGCCTATGAACTGACCGCCAAGGGCAACCTCGTCGCGGTGATCTCCAACGGCACCGCGATCCTCGGGCTCGGCAATCTGGGAGCGCTCGCTTCGAAGCCGGTGATGGAGGGCAAGGCGGTGCTGTTCAAACGCTTCGCCGACGTCGATTCGATCGATATCGAGGTCGACACCGAGGATTGCCAGCGCTTCATCGACTGTGTCGAATTGCTCGCACCGAGCTTCGGCGGGATCAACCTCGAGGACATCGCGGCCCCCGACTGCTTCATCATCGAGCAGGCGCTCAAGGAGCGGATGAACATCCCGGTGTTCCACGACGACCAGCACGGCACCGCGATCATCACCGCCGCCGGGCTGATCAACGCCTGCTATTTGACCGGCCGAAGCCTCGGCGACCTCAAGGTGGTGGTCAACGGCGCCGGCGCGGCGGCAATCGCCTGCACCGAGCTGATCAAATGCATGGGAGTGCGCGGCGACAACGTCATCATGTGCGACCGCAAGGGCGTGATCTACAAGGGCCGCGGCGACGTCGACCAATGGAAGTCGGCGCACGCCGCCGACACCGACGCCCGGACACTGGCCGATGCATTGCAGGGCGCGGACGTGTTCCTCGGCCTGTCGGCGGCCGGAGCGCTCAAGCCCGAGATGGTCGCCGGAATGGCCAAGGAACCGATCATTTTCGCGATGGCCAACCCGGACCCGGAGATCAGCCCGCCGGAAGCGCGCGCCGCGCGGCCCGATGCGATCATCGCCACTGGCCGCTCCGACTACCCCAACCAGGTCAACAACGTGCTCGGCTTCCCGTTCATCTTCCGCGGCGCGCTCGACGTGCGCGCGACGGCGATCAACGACGAAATGAAGATCGCCGCCGCCAACGCGCTCGCCGAGCTGGCGCGCGAGGCGGTGCCCGAGGAGGTCGCGGCGGCCTACGGCGGCCAGACCCACAGCTTCGGGCGCGACTATATCATCCCGGCGCCGTTCGACCCGCGGCTGATGGAGGTGGTCGCCTCCGCGGTCGCCGAGGCGGCGATTCGCAGCGGCTGCGCGCAAAAGCCGATCGAGGACATGGCCGCCTATCGCCAGCAGTTGCGCGCGCGGTTGAACCCGACGGTCGCGGTGATGAGCCTCGCCTATGAAGCCGCTCGCTCCAGCCCGAAGCGCGTGCTGTTCGCGGAAGGCGAGGAGCCCAACGTGCTGCGCGCCGCGATCGCCTTCAAGGAAGCGGGCTATGGGACTCCCGTGCTGGTCGGCCGCGAGGAGGTGCACGACCTGCTCAAGGGCCTCGGGGTCGACGATCCGCAGGAATATGAGGTGCTCAACAGCCGCAATTCCCCGCTGGTCGGGCGGGCGGTCGACTTCATCTACAAGAAGCACCAGCGCCACGGCCTGTTGCGCCGCGAGGTCGAGCGGATGGTCAACCAGGACCGCAACACGTTCACCGCGGCGATGCTCGCGCTCGGCGAGGGCGACGCGATGATCACCGGCACGACGCGGCCGTTCAGCCAGTCGTTGAAGCAGGTGCGGATGGTCATCGACGAGGAGCCGGGCGCGACTCCGTTCGGGATCAACGTCATCGTCGGGCGCCACCATACGGTTCTGATCGCCGATACCGCCGTCACCGAACGGCCCGACGCCGAGCAGCTCGCGGCGATCGCCATGCGCTCGTCGGGATTCGCTCGGCGGATGGGGCTCGAGCCGCGGGTTTCCTTCATCAGCTACACGACGTTCGGCAACCCGCCCGGCGTCCACATCGAGGAGCTTCGCGGCGCCGTGAAGCTGCTCGACGGCATCCACTGCAACTTCGAATATGAAGGCGAGATGGGCCCCGACGTGGCGCTCAACTACGACATGCAGCAGCGCTACTACCCGTTCAGCCGGCTGACCGGGCCGGCCAACATCCTGGTGATGCCGGGCCTGCAGTCGGCGAACCTGTCGGCCAAGCTTCTTCGCGAGCTTGGCGGCGAAAGCGTGCTCGGCCCGTACCTCCTGGGGCTCGAGCTTCCGGTCCAGATCGCTCCGATGACGGCGTCGGCATCGGACCTGGTGACCCTCGCGGTGCTCGCCGCCGGCAGCGCCGAGGAGCGGGTTCGAGCGACATCCACCGGAGCTTGATTTCGGCTCTGCAACGGCTCATTTCCGGGTGTGGGGAGACTCGAACATGCAAATCTCGAGGCGGAATCTCGTGCTTGGCGGGGGTGCGCTCGTCGGCCTGGCGGCAAGCGCGCGTGCGCGGACGCTGGTGCCCACGTCAGGACAGGATCTGGGACCCTTCTACCCGATCATTCGCCCGCGGGACGAGGATGCAGACCTAACCAGGCGGCGCGGCGCGAAGGGCGTTGCCCGCGGCGATCCGATCAACGTCATCGGCCGGGTGGTCGATCTGCACGGCCGGCCGGTGCGCGGGGTCAGGCTCGAGCTTTGGCAGGCCAATTCCGTCGGCCGCTATGACCACCCCGGCGACCACGCCAATCCGGCGGCGCTCGATCCCGACTTCCAAGGGTACGCGCGCCTGTTGACCGATCGCGATGGCAACTTCAAGTTTCGAAGCATCAAGCCAAGCGCGTACAATACGCCCATCGGAATGCGCACGCCGCACATCCATTTCGACATCCACGGGCGGTCTGAGCGGCTCGTCTCGCAAATGTATTTCCCCGGCGAATCGCTCAACGAACGCGACCCCATCCTGCGCACCGCCGAGCCGCGCGAGAGCGTTATCGCCCAGGCAATTCCGCGCTTGTCCGGTGACCCCGGCGCCGCTGCGTTCAACTGGACCGTGGTTCTGGCTTACGGCTGACGGTGGTCTCCGCGGAAGGGCTAGATTCGTTCGACCGAGCTGATCGGGTCCGCCTCGCGAAGCGCGGCGATGATCGCGTGGAGGTGGGCGAGGTCGTGGACCTCGACGTCGATGTGAAAGGTGTGGAAGCTGCCGTCGCGGTGGACCAGCTGCAAATTGACGATGTTCGCATGCTTGGAGCCAAGGATCCCCGACATGGTGCCGAGCGCTCCCGGGATGTCGCGCAGGATCACCGCGACCCGCGCCGCTCCGCCGTCCGAGCCTTCGCCCCAGGCGAGATCGAGCCAGTCGGCGTCGATCCCGCTGGCCAGCCGGTCGCAGCCGATGAGATGGACCTCGATCTCCTCGTCCTCGCGGCGGAGGCCGACGATGCGGTCGCCGGGGATTGGGTGGCAGCAGGTCGCGAGATGGTAGGCGACCCCGGCGGTCAGGCCCTTGATCGAAATCGCGGTGCGCTGGCCGAGCGGCTTGTGAGCGACGTCGCCGCCGCCTGAGCCCGGCATCAGCGCCTCCATCAGCGCCTCGTCGTTGATTCGCTTGCGGGCGATCGCCGCCATCAGCGAATCTTCGTCGTCCATCTTGAGCTTCTTCAGCGCCCGCTTGAGCGCGTCCTTGTCGAGCATTGCCGGCAGGCGCTCGACGATCTCGTCGTAGATCTTACGGCCCAGCTCGACGGTCTCCTCGCGCTCCTTGTGGCGGACGAACCGCCGCACTCCTGCCCGCGCCTTGCCGGTGGTGACGAAGCGCAGCCACGCGGGTTGCGGGTGCTGGGCCTCGGATGCGAGGATTTCCACCTGGTCGCCGTTCTCGAGGATGGTGCGCAGCGGCACCATTCGGCTGTTGACCTTGGCCCCGACCGTCCGGTCGCCGAGGTCGGTGTGGACCGCGTAGGCGAAGTCGACCGGGGTCGCGCCCTTGGGCAGCTGGATCAGCTCGCCCTTCGGGGTGAAGGCGAAGATCCGGTCCTGATACATCGCCATCCGGGTGTGTTCGAGCAGCTCTTCGGGGCTCTCGGCATGGTCGAGGATCTCGACCAAATCGTCGATCCACGGCACGTGCAGGTCGGCGGTCGGCTTGCCTTCCTTGTACGCCCAGTGGGCGGCGAGCCCGCGTTCGGCCTGCTCGTGCATGTCGCGCGACCGGATCTGGATCTCGATGCGCATCTTGGCGTCGTGGATCACCGAGGTGGGGATCGAGCGGTAGCCGTTGCGCTTCGGGGTCGAGACGAAGTCCCTGAAACGCCCGGGGACCATCGGCCAGCGCTCGTGAATCAGGCCCAATGCCCGGTAGCAGTCAGCGACGTCGGCGACGATCAC
>JBPCQE010000105.1:0-13150 GCA_050998435.1 Sphingomicrobium sp.
GTGCGGAGCCGCGCCGCCGTAGGTGTCGACGATGGTCTTTCGGCCGGTGATCCCCGCGTCGCCTTCCGGTCCGCCGATCTCGAAGCTTCCGGTCGGGTTAATGTGATAGACGGTGCCGTCGCCGAGCAGCTCTGCGGGCAGGACGTCGGCAACGACCTGCTTCACATAATCGTGAAGCTCGGCCTCGTTGGCGCCTTCATCATAGCCTTTCGCGTGCTGGGTCGAGACAACGATCGCGGTCGCCGCGACCGGATGGCCGTTCTCGAACTTGAGCGTCACCTGGCTCTTGGCGTCGGGCTCGAGGAACGGGGCGCGGCCGGAATGGCGGTCGGCCGCCATCCGCTCGAGGATCTTGTGGCTGTAATAGAGCGTCGCCGGCATCAGGTCCGGCGTTTCGTCGCAGGCGAAGCCGAACATGATGCCCTGGTCGCCGGCACCCTCGTCCTTGTTGCCCTTGGCGTCGACGCCCTGGGCGATATCGGCCGATTGCGGATGGAGGTGGTTGGCGAAGTCGAGCTTGTCCCAGTGGAAACCGGCCTGCTCGTAGCCGATTCGCCGGACGGTATCACGCACCGCCGCTTCGATCTCTTCGCGCACGCCCGGCGCCCAATTGCCCTCGCGGTCCATGATTCCCTGGCCGCGGATTTCCCCGGCCAGGACGACCCGGTTGGTGGTGGTCATCGTCTCGCACGCGACCCGCGCCTCCGGGTCCTTGGACAGGAACAGGTCGACGATCGCATCGCTGATCTGGTCGGCGACCTTGTCCGGATGGCCTTCGGAAACGGATTCGGACGTGAAGAGGTAAGTGTTGCGCATGTCGCGAAATGGTCCTGGAAAAACGGGGCCGCGGGGCCGGATTCGACGATATAAGGAAATCCTTATGTGCGCCGATAGCGGTCGCCCCTTCGAAGGGCAATGGCGCGAACGGCTATGGCGGCGATGATCAACGCCAAAGCGAGCAGCAATGGGATCCAGTTCCCGGCCCGGGCGAACGGAGTCGGACCAACAGCCGGGGCTGGGAGCACGCCGTCGATCACGCCACCCGTCCGCCACGGTAAGGAAGCGACCAACTCCCCCCGGGCGTCGATGATCGCGCTGATCCCGGTCGGAGTCGAGCGGATCACCGGCAGGCCTTCCTCGGCGGCGCGCAGCCGCGCCTGGGCGAGGTGCTGCGGCGGGCCCCAGCGCCCGAACCAGGCGTCGTTGGACGGGTTGAAGATGAAGCTCGGGCGGTTGCGGTCGTCGACGACATGGCCGGAAAAGATGATCTCGTAGCAGATCTGCACACCCACCCGGCCGAACGACCCAAGATCGAGCGTTCGCGGCCCCGGGCCGTAGCTGGTGTCGCCCTGGCCCGGAGCGAGTTGGGAAAGCCCGATCGCCGACAGCAGCGGGCGCATCGGCAGATACTCGCCGTAGGGGACCAAATGAGCCTTGTCGTAGCGGCCGCGAACCCGGCCGTCGGGTTCGAGGGCGAAAACGCTGTTCGAATTGCCGACGATCTTGCCGCCTTCATCGACGCTCAGCGCAAAGGCGCCGGTGACAAGCACGTCGCCGGGGCGCAGCGACTGCACCGCGCGCGGGATGGCGGAGAGGGGCACCGGCAGCGGACGATTGTCGGAGTCGAGAATCTGGAACGGTTCGGGCACCGCCACCTCCGGCCAGAACAGCAGGCGCCGCGGAGCCGTTCCACCGGCGGACAGCCGGGCCAGGCGGGCAAAGGCCTCGTCAGCGAGTCCCGGGCGCCACTTGTCCTGCTGGCCGATGTTCGGCTGGACAATGCGCACGGCGTGGCGAGCGATCGCAGTGTCGGGCATCCGCGACGCCGGCAAAGCCCACAGCAGCAATGCGATCCCCGCGACCGTGACGACCGCCAGATATTTGCGATGGAACTCGAGCCAGATGGCTCCTCCAAACACGACCACCAGCATCGACAGCCCGTAAGTGCCGATCAGCGCGCTCGACTGCAGCAGCGGAGTGTCGGCAAGCACCACCCCGACCGGATTCCAGGAAAACCCGGTGAAGATCCCGGCGCGCAGCCACTCGGTCACCCCCCACGCGCCGGTCAGAGCGAGCAGAAGCGGGACCCGCCGCCCCGCGCCAAGCCGCCAGCCGAGCCCCGCCGCCAGCGCCGGATAAATGGCGAGGTACAGCGACAGCAGCACCACCGCGATCCACCCGAGCCAGGCCGGCATTGCCGACTGATAGGTGAATGCGGTGGCGATCCAGTTGAGGCCGACGACGAACTGGCCGAGCCCGAACAGCCACCCGAGCAGCAGCGCCCGGCGAAGGCTTTTGGCGCGCAGCAGTAGCTCGCACAGCACGGCAAAGGCGAGCGGCATCAACGGCCACCAGCCGACCGGCTGGAAGGCGAATGCGGACAGGATTCCGGCTAGGGCGGCGAACAACGCGAGCAACATCGCTCTTCCGCTAGCCATTGCGCGCCTCGAACGGAAGGCTGGACAGCGCCGGATGCTCCGGTCAGGGAAAGCGCCATGACCTTGCCGCCGTTCCACTTCGCCTTCCCGGTCGACGACCTCGCCGCCGCGCGCGACTTTTACGGGCGGGTGCTGGGCTGCCCGGAAGGACGGAGCGCCGAGCAGTGGATCGACTTCGACCTGCACGGCCACCAGATTGTCGCCCACCTGGCTCCCGGAGCGGCGCGCGGGAAGGCGACCAATCCCGTTGACGGGGAGGCGGTGCCCGTGCCGCATTTCGGGCTGGTGCTGGCGATGGGCGAATGGAAGGCACTGGCGGCGCGCCTTGAGGCCGCCGAAGTCGAATTCATCATCCCGCCGACCGTGCGGTTCGCCGGCGAGCCCGGCGAGCAGGCGACGATGTTCCTGGCCGATCCGGCCGGCAACGCGCTCGAGTTCAAGGCAATGGCCGATCCGGACAAATTGTTCGCCGCGAACTAGCGGCTGGATGGCCGATCAGGCGCCGCCCGGGACCTCGGGCGCATGCAGGCGCACTCGGCGAATGCGCCGTCCGTCGGCGTCGATGCACTCGAGCCGCCAGCCGGACGGGTGGACGACCGATTCGCCGGGCTTCAGGACGCGGCCCGCGATCAGGAACACCAGGCCCCCGAGCGTGTCGATCTCGGCTTCCTCGGCGGTGAGGCGCGCATCGACCGTCGCGGTCAGCTCCTCGAGCTCGAGCCGGGCGTCCGCTTCCCATAGCCCGTCCTCGAGGGCGGTCAGCATGCCGTCGGCTTCCTCGTCATGCTCGTCCTCGATCTCGCCGACGATCTCCTCGACGACGTCCTCGATCGTCACCAGGCCGTCGGTGCCGCCGAACTCGTCAACGACGATCGCCAGATGGATGTGGTCGGCGCGCATTCGCGCCAGCAGGTCGATGACGCCCATCGATTCCGGCACGAACAACGGTGTCCGCATCAGGGCCGCCGGCGATCGGTCGCGGGTCGCGTCGAAGTCGGCGATGAAGACGTCCTTGATATGGTACATGCCGACGACTTCATCGAGGCTTCCGCCGTAGACGGGAAGGCGGCTGTGCCCGGCGTCGGCGAAGGCGCGGATCAGCTCCTCGAAGCTGATCGTCGCGGGAACCGAGATGATGTCGCCGCGAGTCACGCAGATGTCGCCGGCAGTGCGGTCGCCCATCTGCAGCAGGTTGCGGAGCATCTGCCGCTCGTGCGGAGACAGGTCGCCGGTCACCGGGTGCGCAGTTTCGGCCTCGTCGATCGCTTCCTCGATCTGGTCGCGAAGGCTGGTTTCCCCGTCGTCGCCGAAGATCAACGCGCGCATTCCGCGCCACAGCCTCGAGCCGACTTCGTCCTGCTGCGTCGCCATCAGTCGGCGCCTTCGTAGGGATTGGCGATCCCGAGCCGGGCGAGCGCCCGAACCTCGCGCTGCTCCATCGTTGCGGCCGACTCGTCGTCCTGGTGGTCGTCGCCAAGCAGGTGCAGCGTGCCGTGAACCAGCAAATGCGCCGCATGGTTCTCGATCGGGATCGCCCTGGCCGCGGCCTCGGCGGCGCAGATGCCGCGCGCGAGCACCACGTCGCCGAGCATCAGCTCGCGACCGTCCTCGCTCTCGAGCTCGCTCGGCTCCGCCATCGGGAACGACAGCACGTTGGTCGGCCGGTCCTTGCCGCGCCATTGCTCGTTCAGCGCCCGGACTTCCTCGTCGCCGGTCAGCCGGACCGAAATCTCGACGGCACGCGGGCCGGTCGCAAGCTGCGGGAAGGCGCTCTCGGCGATCGCCGATTCGGCTGCCTTGCGCGCCAGCGCTTCCCAGTCGGTGCTACTGTCCCACTCCGCGTCGGCTTCGATCGCGACCTCGAGCATCATGCGCCGGATTCCTGATTTGCAGGCGCGCCTTCGTAGGCGTCGACGATCCGGCCGACGAGCGGATGGCGGACGACGTCCGCGGAGGTAAAGCGGATCATGGCGATGCTCTTGATGCCCGTCAGCCGCGACACTGCGTCGGCGAGCCCCGACTTGCCCGGGTCGGGCAGGTCGACTTGGGTCGGATCGCCGCAGATCACCATCCGGGCGCGCATCCCGAAGCGGGTCAGGAACATCTTCATCTGCAGGGGCGTGGTGTTCTGCGCTTCGTCGAGGATGATGAACGCGTCGTTGAGGGTGCGGCCGCGCATGAAGGCGAGCGGCGCGATCTCGATTTCCCCCGATGCGATTCGCCGCTCGACCTGCTCGGTCGGAAGCATGTCGTAGAGCGCGTCGTAGAGCGGCCGCAGATAGGGATCGACCTTGTCCTTCATGTCGCCCGGCAGGAAACCGAGGCGCTCGCCGGCCTCGACCGCCGGGCGCGAAAGGATCAGCCGGTCGACGCTGCCGCTGATCAGCTGCGAAACCGCCTGGGCGACGGCGAGATAGGTCTTGCCGGTGCCGGCCGGGCCGAGCGCGAAGATCATCTCGTCACGGGCCAGCGCTTCCATGTAGGCGCCCTGCACGACCGATCGCGGGACGATGGTCTTCTTGCGCGTCCGAATCATCACCTGGGGCGGCGAGGTGACGCCGTCGTCGATGATCCCGTCGAGGCTCGGCTGGGCGGCCATCCCGATCACCGATTCGACCGCGGCGGCATCGACGTCGTGGCCCTGGTCGAGCCGGTTGTAGAGGCCAAGCAGGACGTCGCGCGCCCGAGCCGCGGAATCGGCTTCGCCCTCGATCTGGACGCGGTTGCCGCGCGCCGCGATGTGGACTCCGAGCCGTTGCTCGATGGCGATCAGATGGCGGTCATAATCGCCGAACAGGGGCCCGAGCAGGTACGGCTGGTCGAACTCGAGCTCGAGGCGAGCGCGCCCCTGCTCGTTGGCGGGTAAAGCAGCCAGGTCGCGGCGGGCCATCAGGCGGCTTCCGCCCGGCGAACTGCGCCGGCCATGCTGTTGGGACCAGCGGAGATCAAGGTGACGTCGACGATATCGCCCGCAACTGCACCGGTTTCGAAATGCACCGACTGCATCCACGGAGAGCGGCCGATCATCTGCCCGTCGCGGCGCCCTTTGCGCTCGACGAGGACTCGCACGTCATTGCCGACGCACGCTTGGTTGAAGGCGAGCTGGTGGACCGCGATCCGCTCGTGCAGCCGCCGCAGGCGTTCTTCCATCACTTCGGGCGCGATCTGGTCCTCCATCGACGCGGCGGGAGTGCCCGGGCGCGCGCTATATTTGAACGAATAAGCAGCCGCGTATCGAACCGCGTCGACGATCGCGAGAGTCGCCTGGAAATCCTGCTCGGTCTCGCCGGGAAAGCCGACGATGAAATCACCCGACAAGGCGATATCCGGGCGCGCGGCGCGGACCTTGTCGATGGTCCGCAAATAGCTGCCGCTCGAGTGGCTGCGGTTCATCGCCTTTAGGATGCGCTCGCTGCCCGACTGCACCGGCAGGTGCAGGTAGGGCATCAGCTTGTCGATCTCGCCGTGCGCGGCGATCAGCCCGTCGCTCATGTCGGCCGGGTGGCTGGTCGTGTAGCGGATGCGTTCGAGCCCATCGATGTCCGATAACGTTCGAATCAGCGCGTCGAGCCCGCAGCCATCCACGCTGCGCCACGCGTTCACATTCTGGCCGAGCAGCACGATCTCGCGTGCACCGCCTTCGACCAGCGCGCGAGCTTCGGCGACCACGTCATTCCACGGCCGCGAAATCTCGGCGCCGCGCGTGTAGGGGACGACGCAATAGGTGCAGAATTTGTCGCAGCCTTCCTGGACCGTGAGAAAGGCGCTCGGAGCCGCGCGGCGTCGCTGGGGCAGCCGGTCGAACTTCGACAACGCCGGCAGGTCGGTGTCGATCGGGCGCAGGCCGAGCGCCGCCTCGGCGACCATCTCCGGCAGGCGATGGTACGACTGCGGTCCGACGACGATGTCGATCATCTTCGAGCGCGCCTGGGCTTCCGCCCCTTCCGCCTGGGCGACGCAGCCGGCGAGCGCGATCAGCGGCCGCGAGCCGTCGGGCCGCCGCAGCCGGCCGATGTCGGAATAGGCCTTTTCCGCCGCCTTCTCGCGGATGTGGCAGGTGTTGAGCACCACCAGGTCGGCGTCCTCGTCGGGCGCGGCCGGCGCGAGTCCCGTATCGCCGAGCAGCTCGGCCATGCGCTCGCCGTCGTAGACGTTCATCTGGCAGCCGAACGACTTGATGCTGAAGCTCTTGGGGGCGGAAGTCATGTGTCCCACGCGCCTATAAGCCAGCCGGGGCGATACCGGAAGGCGCAAGCGCCTCCGCGATCGCGTCGTGAGCCGCCTTCGCCATCGGCTTGCGGCCGAGCGTCGGCTCGAGCGGCTCGAGCAGCCGGACGGTCGCGGTCATCCGCCCCTTGCGGCCGAGGATCCGGATCGCGTTGGCGACCCCGTGCTCGCTCGGCGCCCAGCCGAGCGACCGCATTGCCGGGCCATAATCGATCGCCGCCGGCTGGATCGCGCACCCGGGCGGCGGCGGCGCCACCGCGGTCAGCAACGCCGGCTTGAACGGGAGAAGCCGGCCGCCGCTCGACACCGTCGCTTCGGGAAACAGCGCCAGCGGCTGGTCGCCGCCCAGCGCCGTGCGCACCGCCGCGGTCTGCTCGTGCAGCCCGCGCCGGTCCGAGCGATCGATGTAGAGCGTGCGGTTCTGGTCGGCGAGCCACTTCATGACCGGGTTGCGTCTGAGCTCGGCCTTGGAGACGAACGCACAGCCGGTCGCGGACGCGAGCACCGGGATATCCAGCCAGCTGGTGTGGTTGGCGAGCAGCAGCGAGTGCGGACCGGCAAGCTCGCCCTCGACCCGCACATCGACCCCGCAAAATGCGGCGCAGCCGGCGAGGAAGCGCCGCGGCCAGGGCGACCGTCCGAACAGTCGCGCCAGCAAATGCGGGACGACGCACAGCCCGAACCAGCCGCCCAGCGCGGCGACCCGGATTCCTGCCCGCCAAGCGGACGAGGGCGGCTCAGCGACCGCGGTCGAGGGCGACGCCGTACAGCTCCATGCGATGGTCGACGAGGCGGAAGCCGAGCTTCTCGGCGATCCGCTTTTGAAGCTCTTCCAGATCCTCGTCCGCGAACTCGATGACCTTGCCGGTCTCGACGTCGATCAAATGATCGTGGTGAGCGTCCGATGCGGCCTCGTAGCGCGAGCGGCCGTCGCCGAACTCGTGGCGCTCGAGGATCCCCGCTTCCTCGAACAGCCGGACCGTCCGGTAGACGGTGGCGATCGAGATCCTCGGGTCGATCGCAGCGGCGCGCTCGTGGAGCGTCTCGACGTCGGGGTGGTCCTCGGCCTCAGACAGGATGCGCGCGATGGTCCGGCGCTGCTCGGTGATCCGCAGCCCCTTGTCGGCGCACAGGGCTTCAATGTCGATGTTGCGGTGCATGGCGCTTAGTTAGGCAGTGAGAACGGCGGGGTCAAAGGGAAGCACGTCGTTGCGAGGAGCGAAGCGACGCGGCAATCCAGCAAGACAAGAAACTGGATTGCCGCGCTTCGCTCGCAAAGACGTCTACTTCCCGCGCGTCTTGCGCCGCTTCGTGCCAAGGCCGATCGACTTGGCGAGCGCCCGCCGCTGCTCGGCATAGTTGGGCGCGACCATCGGATAGTCGGCGTTGAGTCCCCACTTCTGCCGGTACTGGTCGGGAGTCATTTGATAATGGGTCATCAGATGCCGCTTGAGCATCTTCAGTCGTTTCCCGTCCTCGAGGCAAACGATGTAGTCCGGCTTGACCGAAGAGCGGATCGGAACCTTGGGCTCCGGTCGGGCCTCGGGCGCCGAGCGGGTATCGGAAATGGTGCTCAGAGCGGCGTGGACGTTCTGAATAAGGGTCGGCAAGTCATTGACGGCAACGCTATTGTTGCTGACATGCGCCGCGACGATGTCTGCGGTCAGAGCGAGTAAAGTGTCTTCAGCACCTTCATTGTCGAGCATCGGAATTTCCCAGGTTGAGCAGAGTTCCGGGAAGCTTCGCCACCCAGATATTCGTGTATTAGGTCGCGGCACTACTTCGCGCAATAGAGGCGGACAATTGCCGGCTGTCGTGCTTTACAGCTCGTGAGCGAGCGTAATCGCGTCGTATTGGCGCCCGTCGCTTCCGCGGTAGTAATTCGGCCGCTTGCCGGCGGGCCTGAATCCCGCGCGTCGGTACATCTGCACCGCGGGATTGCCGTCGCGAACCTCGAGGTGGACCCGGACCGCGCCAGCGGCGCGCGCCTGCTCGACGAACTGCTCGAGCAGCAATCGGCCAATTCCGCGGTGCTGGTGGCCGGGCGCGACGGCGAGAAGCAGCAGCTCGGCCTCGCCGGCGACCGTCCGGAACAGCGAAAACCCGACCGGCTGCTCGCGGCCATTGTCGTGAGCCAGCACCAGCGAGACTCCGGCCATCGGCAGGATTCCGGCACATTGTGACCGGGTCCAGGCTTCGCCGAAGCTCGGCGAGAAGGCGCCGTTCATGATCGTCATGACCGCAAACAGGTCGCTGGACTTGCCGTCGGCCAGCCGGATCGCCTCGGCGGACGGGAGGCTGCCCATCACGCCGCCTCCCTGGCGCGCGCATCCGGAGCCCGCGCGTAGAGCGGTCGCGGCGGCAGAGCGCGCAGCTCGTCCGGAAGCTTCAGGGCGTCCGCCGCGCTCGGCCAGGCTTCGACCGCTTGACCCCAGCCGCGCGCCGCGACGAGCTCCGCCGCACCCGGGCCGACGACCATCTCGGCCGAAATCCGCGCCGCCGCCTGCTCGGGCGGAAGGTTGAGCAGCGGCGTCGACGGAGTCAGCAGCTCGCCGTCGAACTGCTGGACGAACAATTCGCCATGGCCACCTTTCATCGCCGCGGCGACCGGGGACCCGGACGGTGCTCCGAACGCCAGCAGCGCCAGCGACGACATTCCGGACAGCTCGGCTTCCCAGCCGATCGCAAGGCCCTGCGCTGCGGCGATCCCAACCCGGATTCCGGTGAAGCTGCCGGGGCCGACTCCGACCAGGATTCGCCGCGCCGACCGCCGCTCGATGAGCTCCTCGATCATCGGCACCAGCCGCTCGGCATGGCCGCGGCCGATCAGCTCGGTACGCTGCGCAACGCAGTCGCCGGCCCGGTCGAACAGGGCCGCGGTGCAGGCAGCCGTCGAAGTGTCGATCGCAAGCAGCATCGAGATCGCCTTGGTTGCGCATCGGCGAGTGGGCCACAGCCGCGCTGCACGGGCAAGCGAAATTGTCGAATTGTCAGACGGCCTCGACCGTCTCGACCTCCGGCACATAGTGGCGGATCAGGTTCTCGATCCCGCGTTTGAGGGTCATCTCCGAGGACGGGCAGCCATGGCAGGCGCCCTGCATCGCCAGGTACAAACGGCCGTCCTTGTAGCCGCGATAGACGATGTCGCCGCCGTCCTGCGCGACCGCCGGGCGAACTCGAGTTTCGATCAGCTCGCGGATCTGGGCGATGATCTCGGCGTCGGCCGGATCCTCTTCGATGTGCGGCTCCGCGGCGACCTCGATGCCGGCGGCGGTGCCGGCGTTGAACAGTGGCGCTCCGCCGACGAAATGGTCGAGCAGCATGCCGACGACCTCGGGCTCGAGCTCGTCCCAGGAAATGTCGGGCGCCGCGGTCACGGAGATGAAATCGCGGCCGAAAAACACGCCTTCGACCAGGCCGGTCGCGAACAAGGCCGAAGCCAGCGGCGAGGCTTCCGCCGAATCCCGGTCGGCGAAGTCGCGGCTGCCCGCTTCCATCACCGTCTCGCCGGGAAGGAACTTGCGCGTCGCCGGATTGGGCGTCTGCTCGGTGCGGATCAGCATGAGGGTGATGTGGCCCCCCGGCCAAGCGCGATCAAGTGCCGAGAGGCGGCGCTCCGGCAATGATCCAGCGGCTGACGGCCAGCGCTGCCAGCAGGCAGACGACCGCCAACCACCCGCGACCCGGCCGCATCGGCTCGACGTCGGGCTCGAGAGCGGCGCGGCCGCTGAACATCGCTCCGGTGAGCTTTCGGCCAAGCGCCAGGCGATAGAAGACGATCGCCGCGACGTGCAATCCGATCAATACGAGCAGCAGATTGAAGAATTGCTCGTGGAGGTCGCGCGCGGCTTCGGAAGTATCGAGGCTGACCAACTGCGCGAGCGGGCCCTCGTTGAGTCCGTCCTCGTCGACCGAGATCAGGCCGAGCCCCACCTGGAGGGCGGTTGCAGCGAGCAGGGCGACGACGCTGAGGGCTCCGAGCGGACTGTGCCCCGCGAAGCGCCAGCTTGAATTGTCGCGCAGATAATCGCGCACGACGCTTGGCCCCCGCACGAAATTGGCGAACCGCGCGGTCGAGCTTCCGAACAGGCCCCACAGCAAGCGGAAGATCAGCAGGGTCAGGATCGCAACGCCCGACCAGATGTGCCAGTCGGTCTGGTGGTTTTTGACCGACCACCAGCTGAATGCGATCAGGGCGACCAGGGCCCAGTGGACCAGCCGGGTCGGCAGGTCCCAGACCGCGGACTCTGCAACTGCGAGGGGAGCTTCCGGCTCCGGCTCCTCAATGCTCTTCACGATAGAGATCGTGGCACGCCTTGCAGGTCTTGCCCATGGCGCCCTGCGCGGCGCGGATTGCTGCCAGGTCCGATCCCTGCGCGGCGACGTTGAAGGCGCGCGCGGCGGCGGTGAACGCCGTCGACTTGGCCATGAAATCTTCCGGCTTCTGCCAGATTTCGGCCTTGGCTTCGGTCTTGCCGACATCCGGCCCGGTGCCCGGCGGGAACAGGCTTGGGATTTGCGGAGCGAAAGTGGCGATGATGCCGGCGTTCTTGCGCACGGCGGCGAGATCGGGGCTGTCCCCTTTCAGCTCGCGGCTAACGACCTTCATCGCGTCGCCCATCGTTTCGTATTTGTCGTGCCGTTCCTTCATGAAAGCCGCGGCCCGCTCACGGGGAACCGCCTCGGTCGGCAGCGCGGCCGTCGTCGCCTGGGCCGAGTTGGCCGCTTCGTCGGTGATCGGCAGCACCTGGCCGCTGTTGGCGGCGGTATTGCCGAGCGCGTCGTCGTCGGATTGGTTGCAGCCGGCCAGCATTGCGAAAGCAGCGGCGGTCATCATCAGGCTCGATCGCATCATGTGTCCTATGTGTTGGCCGGCGGCGTCCAGCTGTCGTCGATCATCTTGATGATTCCGGAAAAGTCCTTTCCGCCTCCACCCAAATCGACAAAGCGCCGGTAGAGTTCCTCGGCCTCGCCGCCCATCGGCGTGTAGGCGCCGGCCTGCTCGGCCGCTGCCATCGCCAGCTTCAGGTCCTTGAGCATCAAAGCGGCGGCGAACCCGCCCTCGTAGCCGCGGTCGGCCGGGGTTTCGGGCCCGACTCCGGGCACCGGGCAGTAAGAGGTCATCGACCAGCTCTGGCCCGACGCCTTTGAAGCGATGTCGTAAAAGGTCTGCGGATCGAGCCCGAGCTTTTGCGCCAGCACGAACGTCTCGCAGGTCGCGGCCATGGTCGCTCCCAGCAGCATGTTGTTGCAGATCTTCGCCGCCTGGCCCGAGCCGGGGCCGCCGGCGTGGATCACCGCCTTGCCCATCTTTTCGAGAAACGGCCGCGCCTTTTCGAACCCTTCGTCGGAGCCTCCGACCATGAAGGTCAGGGTCCCGCCCTCGGCCGCGGCGATTCCGCCAGAAACCGGAGCGTCGACCATCGCCAGCCCCGCCGCCGCGGCTTCCTCCTCGACCGAGCGGGCGGTGGCAATGTCGATCGTCGAGCAGTCCATCAGGATCGCGCTTTTGGGAACCGCACCGAACACCGAGCTTCGATAGACTTCCGCAACGTGCTTGCCCGCCGGCAGCATGGTGACGACCGCATCGACATCCTTGCACGCCTCGGCGGCGGATTTGGCGGCGGTGCAGCCCTTCTCGACCGCATGCTTCAGCGCGTCGCCGCTGAGATCGAACGCGCGCACGTCGTGGCCCGCCTTGGCGAGGTTCGGCGCCATCCCGCCGCCCATGTGGCCTAGGCCGATGAATGCGACGCGAGCCATGATCTCTCCTTGTTCCCCGGCGAAGGCCGGGGTCCAGTCCAAAACAAAGAACGGCGCGGAGCGCCGCCTGGGCCCCGGCCTTCCCCGGGGAACAGTTTATTTCCCCTTCCACTTCCCCGGCCGCTTCTCGACGAAGGCGGTCATGCCCTCCTTCTGGTCCTGCGTCCCGAACAGCCCGTGGAACAGCCGGCGCTCGAAGCGGATTCCCTGGGCAAGCGACATCTCGAAGGCGGCGTTGACCATTTCCTTGGTTGCAACGGCCGCGAGGGGAGCCATGCTCGCGATTGTGGCCGCGGTCTTGAGCGCCTCGTCAACCAGCTCGGCAGCAGGCACGACTTTCGCGACCAGCCCCGCGCGCTCGGCTTCGGCGGCGTCCATCATCCGCCCGGTCAGGCACATCTCCATCGCCTTGGCCTTGCCGATCGCCAGCGCCAGGCGCTGCGACCCGCCCATCCCGGGCGTAACCCCGAGCTTGATCTCGGGCTGGCCGAGTTTGGTGTTGTCGGCGGCGATGATAAATTCGGCCATCATCGCCACTTCGCAGCCGCCGCCGAGCGCGAAGCCGGCCACCGCGGCGATCCACGGCTTGCGGGTTGCGGTCACCTGCTCCCAGCCGCCGAAGTGATTGGCCGAATACATGTCGGCGAAGCCCTGGCTTTGCATCTCCTTGATGTCGGCGCCGGCGGCGAACGCTTTGTCCGACCCGGTCAGCACCAGGCAGC
>JBPCQE010000107.1:0-7552 GCA_050998435.1 Sphingomicrobium sp.
GGCTGGTACAGCTGGGGCGAGTTTCCCCGCGGCTCGTTCGCCGCCGCGACCGGCAGATTGCTGTTCAAGCCCCACGGCGAAAACCGCGCCCGCTGCCGAATCTTCCCGACCGAGGCGATGCTCAACATGGGCGGCTCGATCCACGGCGGGGCGGTGATGAGCTTCATCGACATGGCGCTGTTCGCCGGCGGCCGCTGCGCGGGAATGGAGGAGGGCCATTACGTGACCCTCGACTGCTCGGTCCAGTTCATCGGCCGCGGCCGCGCCGGGATTCCGCTCGACGCCGACGTTCGGCTCGTCAAGCAGACCTCCGGCGGCCACGTCTTCTTCATCGGCACCTGCGAGCAGGACGGCGAGCCGACCCACAGTTTCTCGGGCACCTTGAAGCGCATCAAGCCGCGCTCATGACCGCACCGGTCGGCAACGCTTTTGCGGCGCTGCTCGCGGCCGGCGAGCTGAAGCCGGATGCAGCGCAGGCGCGGGCGGTCGCGGCGCTCGACCGGCTCGCTTTATCGATCAATCGCGGGAAAGGCGGCCTGCTTGATCGGCTGCTCGGCTCGACCAGCGACGGGCCCGCCGGAGTCTATCTGTGGGGCGGAGTCGGGCGCGGCAAGTCGATGCTGATGGACCTGGCGTTCGACCACATGGCGGTCGAGCCCAAGCGCCGGGTCCATTTCCACGCCTTCATGCTCGAGACCCACCGGCGGCTGCGCGACGCGCGCACAAGCGAAGACGGCGACCCGCTCGACGAGATCGCCGAGCGCATCGCCGATGAAGCGCGGCTGCTGGCGTTCGACGAGATGGTCGTCAACAACCCGGCCGACGCGATGATCCTGTCGCGCCTGTTCGAGAAATTGCTCGACCGCGGGGTCCGGGTGGTCACCACGTCCAACCGGCCGCCGAGCGACCTCTACAAGGACGGCCTCAACCGCGAGCTGTTCCTGCCGTTCATCCATGTCATCGAACAATGCATGGAGGTGGTCGCGATCGACGGCCCGACCGACTACCGGCTCGACCGCCTGGCCGGGGTCAAGGTGTGGCATGTGCCCAACGGCGCCGAAGCGACGCGGGCGCTGAGCGAAGCCTTCTTCAAGCTCACCGATTATTCCGTCGAGGATCGCGCCAAAGTGCCGTCCGAGGAGCTCGACGTCGGCGGGGGCCGGACTCTGCACGTCCCCAAGAGCCTCAAGGGAGTCGCGGTGTTTTCGTTCACGCGGCTGTGCGGCGAGCCGCGCGGAGCCGCCGATTTCCTCGCCGTCGCCCAGCGCTTCCATACCGTTATCATCGTCGGAATCCCGGCGATGACGAAGGCGATGCGCAACGAGGCGGCGCGCTTCGTCACCCTGATCGACGCGCTGTACGAGCATCGAGTCAAGCTGCTCGCCGCCGCCGACGCCGAGCCGGCGGGTCTCTATCCGCAAGGCGACGGAAGCTTCGAGTTCGCGCGCACCGCCAGCCGGCTCGAGGAGATGCGCAGCGCCGAATATCTTGCCGAGGGCCACGGCGCCGCTTAGCCTCGCGGCGAGTCTTTCCGGAGAATCCGATGCGCCGCATAGCCCTGCTACTCGCCTGCATTTCCACGTCGGCGATCGCCGCCCCCAACCCCGTCACCCAGCCGTCGAAACTCGACACGGCATGGCAAGCGCGGACCCGGGCTCTGTTCGAGCAGGCGATCGAGATCCCGACAGTGGCCAAGCGGAACGAAATGCCTCGGATGGCAAAACTCATTGTGGATCAGCTCCGAGCTTCGGGAATTCCGGAGGGCGATATCCGGATCATACCGCACGAAGGCATTCCCGGCGACCAGACGTTGACGCTGATCGCTCGCTGGCGTGCGGACAAGCCGACCAAGAAACCGATGCTCATTCTCGGCCACATGGATGTCGTCGAGGCCAAGCGCGAGGAGTGGAAGTTCGACCCGTTCGAGTTCCGCGAGGAGGGCGGCTATTTCTACGGCCGCGGCACCGCCGACATGAAAAGCGGAATCGTCGCGACGACGCTGGCGCTGATCAAGCTGAAGGAATCCGGCTTCAGGCCGAACCGGGACATCATCCTGTTCTTCACCGGTGACGAAGAGACCGCGCAGAACGGCGCGCTCAAGGGCTCGACCGAATGGCGCGCCCTGACCGACGCCGAATTCGGGCTCAACGCCGACGGCGGCGGCGGCTCCTACGACCGCAACTTCCGGCCGCTCGGGTTCGGCATGGATTCCGCGGAGAAGACCTATCAGACCTATTTCGTCACCGCCCGCAACCGCGGCGGCCACAGCTCGCGGCCGCGGCCGGACAACGCCATCTACGATCTCGCCGACGCGCTGAAGAAGCTGCAGGCGCACAGGTTCACGCCGGCGCTCAACGAAGTCACCCGGGCTTATTTCGCGGAGCGGGCCAAGGATGAAAAAGGGGCGCTGGGCAACGCGATGCGGCGCTGGCTGGCGAACCCAGAAGACGGCGCGGCCGCGGACGTCATCGAAGCCAACGAGCTGGAAGTCGGCAAGACCCGCACCCGCTGCGTCGCGACGATGCTCGACGGCGGCCATGCCGACAACGCGCTGCCGCAATCGGCCCGGGCAACCGTCAATTGCCGGATCATGCCGGGGGTCCAGCCGGCGAGCGTCCAGGCCGAGCTGCAGCGGCTGGTCGGAAACGCCATCGAAGTGAAGCCCGATCCGAGCTTCATCGGCAAGCCGACGCCGGTGCTGCCGCTGCTTCCGGAGGTTGTCGCCGCTTATACGGCCGTGGTGCAGCGTCTGCACGGCCCGGGCATGCGGGTGATTCCCAACATGTCCACCGGGACCACGGACGCCAACTTCTTCCGATCGGTCGGAATTCCGGTGTTCGGAGCCGACGGCGGCTGGGGAATTTCACCCGACGACGAGCGCGCCCACGGGCTCGACGAACGAATCCCGGTGCGCGCGATGTACGACGATGTTGTGCACTGGGAGATGCTGATCCGCGAGCCCGCGGGGAAGCGACACGCGCAGGCAAGCTGGGGGCTTGCCGAGCACGGCACTGATCAGGCCAGAGCGACTTCCCTCGCCGCGTCGAGCACCTCGGCCGCGTGGCCGGGCACCTTGACCTTGCGCCATGCCTTGAGCACCCGGCCGTCGGCGTTGATCAGGAACGTCGAGCGCTCCATCCCCATATATTTGCGCCCGTACATCGACTTCTGCACCCAGGTCGCGAACGCGTCGGAGATTCGGCCGTCCTCGTCCGAGGCGAGCGGGATTCCGAGCCCGTACTTGCCGATGAATTTCTCATGTTTCTTCATCGCGTCGCGCGACACGCCGATCACCCGCACTCCGGCGCTCTTGAACTCGCCGGCCAGAGCGGTGAAATCCTGCGCCTGACGGGTGCATCCGGACGTATCGTCCTTCGGGTAGAAATAGAGCACCAGCGGAGCACCGGGAGCGGCGAGATCGAGCTCGGTGCCGTCGCTCGCGGTGACCGAAATCGCCGGCGCCTTGTCGCCCACGTCCATGATTAATGCTCTCCCTTGATGCTGTCCCAAAGCGCGGCGATGCTTTGCCGCGCCGCATCATGTTGGGCAAGCAGCTGGTTGGCGTCGGCCACTCCGCAGGCCGCCGCGACCAGCTCCCAAGTCTCTGGAATCGGGTCGCTTCCATCGGGAGCGACGAGCCGCAGCATAACCAGCATTCGCGTCAGCAAATGTTGCGCTTCAACAATGCTTGCATCGATCAATCCCGAGTCCGCGAGCTGCCGGACCGCCTCCTCGAGCCGCGGATTGAACCCGACGTGGTGGGTCAGCTGCAACACATGGACCGCGAATTCGAGGTCGACTAGCCCGCCCTCCCCCAGCTTGACGTCGAACCGCCCGGCCGGCGGCTTGTGGCGCTCGATTTCGGTGCGCATCTCGGCGGCGTCGGTGGCGACCTGCCGTTCGTCGCGCGGCCGCCGAAGGATTTCGTCGATCAGCGCCGCCACTTCGTCCCGCGCCGAGTCCGATCCGAACACCGGCCGAGCTCGGCACAGCGCCATATGCTCCCACGTCCAGGCCTCATCGCGCTGGTAATCGGCAAAGCCGTCCAGCGGCACCGTCAGCATGCCCTTGGCGCCTTGCGGCCGGAGCATGGTATCGACATCGTACAGCGGCCCAGCGGCGGTCGGGACGCTGAGCGCGGCTGTGATCCGGCTCGCCAGCCGGTTGAAATAATCGGCCGGCCCGAGCGGCCTGGCGCCGTCCGAGGGCACTCCGGTCTCGCCGGTGTAGAGATAGATGAGGTCGAGGTCCGACGCGTGCGTCAGCGAGCAGCCGCCGAGCCGGCCGAGGCCGAGGATCACCAGCTCGCCGCCCGGGATCCGGCCGTGGGCACCTTCGAACTCGCGGACCGCGGCATTCGCCAGCGCCAGCAGCGCCCCTTCGGCCACCCGCGAATAGCCGGCCGCGACGTTGAGCGGGTCGTGGCGCCGGTCGATCAATTGCACTCCGAGGGCGAAGCGGCGCTCGTTGACCATCCGCCGCGCTCGGTCGAGCGCGACGTCGTACGGCTGGCCGCGCATCGCCTCGGCCAGGCTCTTGGCGAACTCCTCCGCCGGCGGCGGCGGGTCGAAGCTCGACGCGTCGAACAATCCCTCGAGCAACTCGGGCCGCCGCGCGAGCTGCTCCGACAGCGCCGGAGCGTGGGCGAGGACCTTGGCCAGCAGCTGCCCGAGCTTGGGGCGAGCCTCGAGCAACCGGTAAAGATTGACCCCGCTCGACAGGCGCTCGACGATGTCGGTCAGCCGGTTGAGCGCGTGGCTTGGGTCGGGACCGGCGGCGATCGCCGTCAGCAGTCCGGGAAGCATCGCCTCGAACGCGGTCTGAGCGGCCGGCGAGCGCAGCGACCGGGCGCGGCCCGAACGCAAATCGGCGATCCGCTGGGCCGCCGCCTCGGGGTCGCGAAAACCCATCGTTCGAAGCTCTTCGAGCAGCCTGTCGGGGTCGTTCGACAGCCGCCGGCCGGTATCCGGAGCCAGTCCGTCGAACAGGCGTTCGGAGCGCTCGACATGCGGCCGCAACAGGTCGAGCAATTCGCCGCCGGTTTGCAGGCCGTGCAGCCGGGCGACCCCGTCCAGCGCCGCCGCGTCGGCCGGGACCTTGTGCGTCTGAGCGTCCTCGATCATCTGCACCCGATGCTCGATGGTGCGCAGCAGCCGGTAGGCGTCGGCGAGCGCGGTCGCGTCGGATTCGCCGAGCCTTCCCGCCGCGGCCAGCGCACCCAGCGCGTCGAGGGTCGCCGGGACGCGCACCGCGGGGTCGCGGCCGCCGTGGATCATCTGCTGGATCTGGGTGAAGAACTCGACCTCGCGAATGCCGCCGCGCCCGCGCTTCAGATCAAAGCCCGGGCCGAGCCCCCCGCCTTGGGCGAAATGATCGCGGATCCGGGCCGAGATCTGCCGGATGTCGTCGATTACTCCAAAGTCGAGCGATCTTCGCCAGACGAACGGCTCGATCGATTCGAGGAAATGCCGGCCGAGCGTCAGGTCGCCCGCCGCTGCCCGAGCGCGGATGAACGCCGCCCGCTCCCACGGCAGCGCCGACGATTCATAATGCGAGATCGCCGCGTTCACCGGCAGCGCGATCGGGGTCACTTCGGGCGACGGCCGAAGGCGCAGATCGACCCGAGCGACATATCCGTCGGCGGTGCGCTGCTGAAGGATTTCGATCATCCGCCGGGCGATCCGAACCGCCGCCTCGCCGGCATCGTCGCGCTCGCGCCGCGGCAGCCGAACGGGGTCGAACAGCAGCAGCAGGTCGACGTCGGACGAATAATTGAGCTCGCAACTGCCAAGCTTGCCGAGCGCGATCACCGCGATCCCCGCCGGCCCGGCGTCGGCGACGCGTTCGTCGACTGCGGTCGCCAGCGCCCGGCCGATCGCCTGGTCGGCGAAATCCGACAGATGCCGGGTGACGTCCTCGAGCTCGAGCTCACCCGACAAGTCGCCGAGCGCAATCGCCAGCGCCAACCCCAAGCGTGCGCGGCGAAGCTCGACCTCGACCGGCCCGTCCGCCTCGACCAGCGCCGTCGCAATCGCGGCTCGGCTGCCCCGCTCGAGGAAGCATTCGCCAAGCTCCGGCCACCTTTCGAGCGCCTCGCGAAGGAACGGCGAAAAGCGCCGGGCGCGCTCCACCGAATCGTGCCGGGCTTCGCTTCGTTTCGCCTTCGTCATCGACCCTGCAGCCCCGTTCCTGCCCTGAAACGGACGAAACTTCCGCGGCGGCGCATCGTTTTCCTTGTGTGAACCCTGAACGTAAACGAATCGCGGCGGCGGAGTTGAATATGGATCGGCAAATCATCCGAATCGACATTCCGCCCGCTCATGCCGGCATCACCGCCGCG
Organism: Sphingomicrobium sp.; assembly: GCA_050998435.1. Classification (GTDB taxonomy): domain Bacteria; phylum Pseudomonadota; class Alphaproteobacteria; order Sphingomonadales; family Sphingomonadaceae; genus Sphingomicrobium. The sequence continues at coordinate 6,341 of JBPCQE010000107.1, forward strand.
CTCCGCCGAGCTTTCGAAGAAGCGGCGGCGGAACCGTGCGATCGCGATTTCGCCGAGCTCCTGCGCCGCCTGAACTGACCGCGGGCGAGGCAGCCCGGCGAAGGCCGGGGACCCCGACCTCCCATTGCCTTCACCGGTCGCGGCTAAGCTCGTCGACCTGGCCCATGATCGTTTGCAACGCGGACTTGTTGGGGTCGGAGCGATGCTGGCGCCGCGACGGCATCTTGCCGCTCGACAGCAGGGTTTCCAGCGCCACTCGGCCGCGTGCCACCCGGCTCTTGATCGTGCCGACCGCGCAGCCGCAGATTTCGGCCGCTTCCTCATAGGCAAAGCCGCCGGCGCCGACCAGGATCAGGGCCTCGCGCTGCGGCTGCGGCAAGTGCATCAGCGCCCGCTGCATGTCGCCCAGCTCGATGTGGCGGTCCTGGCTTGCCGGCGCCGCGAGGATTCGAGCCGCGGTGATCTCGTCCCACTCGCCCTTGAAGCGCGCTCGGCGCATTTGGCTGAGGAACAGGTTGCGCAGGATGATGAAGGTCCAGGCGCGCATGTTGGTGCCGGCCTGGAAGCGTTTGCGCGCCGCCCACGCCTTCAACAGCGTCTCCTGGACCAGATCGTCGGCGAGGTCGCGGCTTCCCGATAGCGATCGGCCGAACGCGCGCAGATGCGGGATCACTGCTCCCAACTGGTCCTTGAATTCGGGATCGGACAGCGGAACGGGATCGGATGGAGCATCCAACAGCGCTTCATCGTCCTGCGATTCCTCGGCCACTATTTCCCCACCCGTTTGGAGCGCGCCGCAGCGCGGCTCTGATCAGACCCTAACACGATCGGACATTGCGCTAGAATGTATGGCTTAAGCGGCGACGAACAAGATGATCCCGAACAACAAAATGACCAGGCCGGTCCCAAACGCGAGCACGTAGCGGGTCATGTGCGGGGTCGCCCCGGCCCGCGCTTCGGTGGTCGTCACATGCTCTTGATCGTCGGCCATTATGTTCTCGTCACGAATGGAACTAGCTGGGGGGACTGTCGGGCCAACGCGCCCCGCAAGGCCGTGTTCCTTCGCCTGGAATTCCTAGGCGGCGGGGACCGTCGCGGCGTCGAAGAACAGGGCCTGGGCGATCGCCGCCTTCACCGTCGAGCGCTGGAACGGTTTGGTGATCAGGAAGGTCGGCTCGGGCCGGGTTCCGGTCAGCAGCCGCTCGGGGAACG
>JBPCQE010000131.1:0-2572 GCA_050998435.1 Sphingomicrobium sp.
AGCTTCTCCGCGCGCGCCTTGATGCGCTTGAGGTCGCGGACGAACTTGGCGCGTTCCTCGCGCCGCCGGTCGGGCTCGGGGATGCGCAGCAGGAAGCTCGGGTGGACGGTCACCCAGCACTCCGATCCGTCGGCCAGGGTCAGCGGCTCCTCGCGGGCGCGGCTGATGGTCAGAGTCTTGCCGGTCAGTGATCGCGCCGCGGTCGCCCCCAGCGCCACCGTCACCGGCGGCCGGATGAGCGCCCGCTCCTGGTCGAGCCACCAGCGGCACGCGTCGATCTCGCCGGCGTCGGGCTTGTTGTGGATGCGACGCTTGCCGCGCAGGATGAATTTGAAATGCTTGACCGCGTTGGTCACGTAGGTGGTCGACCGGTCGATCCCCGCATCGACCAGCGCGGCGTCGAACAATTGCCCCGCAGGCCCGACGAACGGACGGTTCGCGAGGTCCTCCTGGTCCCCCGGCTGCTCCCCGACGAAGACGATCGTAGCGTCGAGCGGGCCTTCGCCGAACACCGTCTGGGTGCCGCATTTGTAAAGCTCGCAGCGGGTGCAGGCGCGCGCCTCGTCGCGCAGCGCCGCCCATGCCTTGTCCGTATTGCCACCCGTCGCAGTCGCCGCCCGTGAAGTCTCGATCATCTCCAGCTCCCGGTCGCGAGCCCCCGCAATGAGCGGTGCAACGAGCGAAGTCTCGGGCATGTTGCGCCAATATTTCTTCGGCATTTCCCTGAGCATCGCTCCGACCTTGAGCCGGGCCGGATTGAAGATCGAAGCGTAATAGGTCTTCCACATCGCCTCCAGCGGGTCGCCGTCCGGGGCGTCCGCGCGCACCGCGCGGGGCCCCTCGCTGAGCGTCTCGCCATCCCAGTGGATGCTCAGCTCGGGGGTCAGGATCGACCAGCGCATATTGCTAAATCGCCGGACGAAAAAACCCGCCACATGGCGCACGATGTGATGCTCGGGCTCGAAGAAGGCGACAAAGCGATCCTCGACCTCGCGGAAGCGAACGAATGCATGCATCTTGTGGACATCGCGGCGCACTTCCTTGGCCAGGCGCTGAAGCCGGTCGAGCAACGGGTCGGCGCGGTCTTCCATCGCATCCCGATTGTCGCGCAAGCGAAGCAGCATCGCGTACAGCAAGGCGAAGCGTTCCGGATCCGAATGGCACACCACGCTTCTTGCGAGATCGACGAACCCGCGCGGCACGGCAAAGCTCGGCGCCTCGGCGCGCGGCCGTTCCTCGCCGAACAAGTCCGGCTCGCAGCCGGCGATCTGCCACACCACGGCGTTGGCCGGAACGCCGGCTTCGGCGAGGTCGCGCGCCGCGTCGCGCCAGCCATCCAAGTCATCGGGCGCGGCAAGCGTCACCCGGTGCGCGTCGATCATCGGCCCGTCGCGGAGCATGCGGCGTCAACCGCTCAGGCGGCAAACAGTTCGAGTTGCTGGTGCTTCGGCGCGACCAGCGCGCGCAAATCGGCGCGATCGGTGAGCAAGGTCGGGCGCCAGTCGGAGGTGCAGATGAACGGGCGCACTTTGGAGATCGACAGCGTCAGCCGAGCCACGTCCTCGAGCCGCAGAGTGCGCCACTTTCGCGATCGGACGATCCGCTCGACCGCCTTGGTGCCCAGGCCCGGGACGCGCAGCAATTGCTCCTTCGGCGCGCAGTTGACGTCGACCGGGAACGCGGCTCGGAATTTGAGCGCCCACGCCAGCTTGGGATCGATATCGAGCGGCAGCATGCCGTCGTCGCCCGCTGCGGCGACCACGTCCTTTGGAGTAAACCCGTAGAATCGCATCAGCCAGTCGGACTGGTAGAGCCGGTGCTCGCGCATCAGCGGCGGGCGCTTGAGCGGCAACACCGAGCTGGCGTCGGGGATCGGCGAGAAAGCCGAATAATAGACTCGGCGCAGGCTGAAGCGGTCGTACAACTGGCTCGCGCGAACCACGATGTCGCCGTCGTTCGCAGCGTCTGCCCCGACGATCATCTGGGTCGACTGCCCGGCCGGCGCGAAGCGCGGGGCCGACTTGTATTTGGCGCTGGCATCGCGGGCGTCGGCGATCGACGCCTTCATTTCCCCCATCGCGCTTTCGATCCGCGCGCCGTCCTTTTCCGGCGCCAGGCGCGCCAGCCCCGGAGCGGTCGGCAGCTCGATGTTGATCGACACGCGGTCGGCATGGAGCCCCGCCTGCCGGACCAGCTCCGGGTCGGCGTCCGGAATCGTCTTCAAATGGATATAGCCGCGAAAGTCATGGTCTTCGCGCAGCGCCCGAGCGACTTCGACCAGTTGCTCCATGGTGTAATTGGACGAGCGGATGATCCCCGACGACAGGAACAGCCCCTCGATATAATTGCGCTTGTAGAACGCCAGCGTCAGCCGGACCACTTCGTCCGCCGTGAACCGCGCGCGCCGCACGTTCGAGCTCTTGCGGTTGATGCAATAATGGCAGTCGAAGATGCAGCTGTTGGTGAGCAGGATTTTCAGCAGCGAGATGCAGCGGCCGTCCGGCGCGTAGGCGTGGCAGATGCCCATGCCCTCGGTTGAACCAACGCCCGTGCCGCCCCGGCTGTCGCGCTT
>JBPCQE010000194.1:0-5868 GCA_050998435.1 Sphingomicrobium sp.
CCCTAGGACTGTCAACTTGACTGTCGACTTGGGCGGCAACCTCGGCGGACTCCTCGTCCTCGTCTTTCTCCTCCGCCTCGCCGACATGGGTCAGGGTGCCTTCCTCGAACAGGAAGCCGGCGATGTCGGGAGTGCCGGCGGCCGAGAACACGGTCTTCATGATGATCAGCAGCGGCACCGCGAGCAGCGCTCCGGTCGTCCCCCAGACCCAAGCCCAGAAGCTCAGCGCAATCAGGATCGCGAGCGGGCTGATGGTCAGCTTCTTGCCGACCACCATCGGAGTGATGATGTTCGCCTCGACCATGTGGAGCCCGACGAAGATCGCTGGCGGGAGCAGCGCCGACCAGACGTCGGGGAAGGTCATCAGCCCGCCGATGAACAGCAGCGCGGCCGACGCGATCGGTCCCAGATAGGGGATGTAGTTGAGGACCGCGACGATGCCGCCCCACATGATCGGCGAGTCCATCCCGAGCTGCCACAGGATCAGCGCGGTCAGAGCCCCCAAAGTCACGTTGATGACGGTGATCGTGCCGATATAGGTCGAGGTCGCGTCGACCACCTGCTGGATCACCCGGGCAGTGGTGAGAGCGCCCTCGAAGCTGCCGCGGCTGACGATCGTCTGCTTGCGCATCGCGGTCCAGCCGGCGAGGAAGAAGAAGATCACCAGCAACGCGAAAAACAATTGAATCATGATGTGCGGCGCGGATGTGGCGAGCAGCCCCGACAGCGAATTGGGAGTCTCGATCCGCACCGTCCGCCCGGCTTCCGGGGCGATGACGATCTGCGACAGGATCCGCTCCATGAAGCGATCGAACGCCTTGTATAGGTCGAGCAGCGGGTCGAGCGCGGCGCGCACTTTGGGCAGCCGCTCCGGCAACAGCGCCACCCAGTCGATCGCCGGAAGCACGATCGAACCGATGGCGAAGATCGCCATGGCCAGGAAAACCAGCACGCACAGCGCCGCTGAAATCCGCGACGGCACTCCGCGCCGCTCGAACCATTCGAGCATCGGAACCAGAGCGATCGCGATGACCAGCGCGGCGGTTACGGGCAGGAAGAACTCGGCGCCGGCGCGAAGCGCGAACGGCAAAGCGATCAGAAAGCCGGCGCCGCCGATCAGGGTCAGCGAGGCGAGCAGCCGGTCGCGCTTGACGGTGATGCCCTCGGCCAGCACGCGCGCATCATCGCCTTGCTCGGGCCCATTCTTGTGCTTGCTGGTCCGCGCGTCCATCGCCGCACCATATCGGCGACGCGGCCGCTCGGCTAGCGGTTCGCGGTCGACTATTCGGGTGCTGGTGCCCCTGGTCCGACTCGAACGGACACTCCGGTTAGGAACTCGATTTTGAGTCGAGCGCGTCTACCATTCCGCCACAGGGGCCCCGAAGGGATTGCCGGCCTTAGCTAGCGACGACGGCCGCGCGCGGCAATGGCGGCGGCTTTCACGCCAGGGGAGCCTCCGGTCCAGTTGGGCACAGACGAAACAAACATAGCTTTCAATCAAACCCTCTGATAAATTTGAGAGCTTGCCGAGCAGCGCTTTGGGCCTCGGCGGCTGAAAGACTCCCGCCTGTACAGCGAAGGAGCAATATGTGGCTCGATATTTCATGCATCTGCGCGATGGCACCGAGCAGATTCTCGACCCCGAGGGCCTGGAATTCGCAACCATCGAAGCTGTGCGAAAGGCAGCGCTGGTCTCGGCGCGCGACCTGACCGGGGACATCCGCGAAGGGGTGATCGATCTTCGGTTCCGAATCGACGTCGAGACAGAGGGCGGCGAGATCGTCTACACCCTCCCCTTCAAGCACGCGGTCAACATCATCCCGGAAACCGCCTAGGCCGCTAGTTCCGCGGCGCCTGGCGCCGGTAGCTGAGCGCTTCGGCGACGTGGATCCGGCCGACCTGCTCGGCTCCGGCCAGGTCGGCGATGGTGCGGGCGACTCGAAGCACCCGATGGAACCCGCGCGCCGACAGGCGCATCGCCGCCGCTGCGTCGGCCAGCAGCTTGCGTCCCGGCTCGTCCGGGGTCGCGACCCGGTCGAGCAGCTCGCCGTCGGCCTCGGCGTTGGTCCGCACGCCATGGCCGTTGTAGCGCCGCGACTGCACCGCGCGGGCTTCGGCGACCCGAACGGCGACCTGTTCGCTGCCTTCGGCCGGCGGCGGCAAGGTGAGGTCGGCGGCCGACACGCCCTGAACCTCGACATGGAGGTCGATGCGGTCGAGCAAGGGCCCGGACACTTTTGCCTGGTAATCGGCGGCGCAGCGCGGGGCTCGGCTGCAGGCGAGCGCCGGGTCGCCGAGATGGCCGCAGCGGCACGGGTTCATCGCCGCAATCAGCTGAACCCGCGCCGGGAAGGTCACGTGGGTGTTGGCGCGGGCGACGCTGACGCTGCCGGTCTCGAGCGGCTGGCGAAGCGAATCGAGCACCGCGCGCTGGAACTCGGGCAGCTCGTCGAGGAACAGCACGCCGAGATGCGCGAGGCTGATCTCGCCCGGGCGCACGCGCAGCCCGCCTCCGACCAGCGCCGGCATCGATGCGCTGTGGTGCGGCGAGCGAAACGGGCGGTGGCGGCGGATCTTACCGCCGTTCAGCTCGCCAGCGACGGACGCGACCATCGACACTTCGCGCGCTTCCGACGGCTCGAGCGGCGGCAGGATTCGCGGCAGGCAGGCGGCGAGCAGCGACTTGCCGGCCCCCGGCGGCCCGCTCATCAGCAGATTGTGCCCGCCGGCGGCGGCGATCTCGAGCGCCCGCTTGGCGACCTCCTGCCCCTTGACCTGGCTGAGGTCGGGGCCGTGGCCGAGCGGCTCGACCTCCGCCTCGGCGGGCGGAGCAAGCAGAGCGCTGCCCTTGAGGTGGGCGAGCAGCGCCAGCAGGTCCGGCGCCGCGAGGACATCGAGTTCGCCGGCCCACGCCGCCTCGCTGCCCTGAGCGGCCGGGCAGATCAGCCCCTTGTCGTTGGCCGACGCGTGCAGCGCCGCGAGCAGCACTCCGGGCGAGACGGCGATGCGACCGTCGAGGCTCAATTCGCCGACCGCGACATAATGCGACAGGCTTTCCGCGTCGGCCGCGCCGATCGCGGCCAGTAGGCACAGTGCGATCGGCAGGTCGAAATGCGAGCCTTCCTTGGGCAGGTCGGCCGGCGACAAATTGACGGTGATTCGCCGCGGCGGGAGCGCCAGCCCGATCGCGGCCAGCGCCGCTCGGACGCGCTCGCGACTCTCGGCGACCGCCTTGTCGGGCAGGCCGACGATGCTGAAGGCCGGCAGCCCCGAGGAGAGCTGGACCTGCACTTCGACGGCTCGAGCTTCGAGGCCGAGGTAAGCGACGGTGGCGACGGTGGCGACGGTCGCACCCATTCAGCGTGCCGCCACGGCAGCTGGACGGAAATCACTGGCGAGGGATACTCCTAGCTCGGCGTTGCCACGCTAGACCCTGCGGGGCGCAATCGGCAAGCTTCCCTTGCGCGGGCTTGCGGATGCAACCACATGTCGGGCGATGATGACGCGCGAACAGTGGCGGGAGCTGGTCCAAAGCAAACCGGTTCGAACCGCGCTGTTCATGACCGGGCTGCTGCTTCTGATCTTGGCTCCGCTGGCCGGAGCGATTCCGGGTCCCGGCGGGATTTTCGTCTTCGCCGCCGGCCTCACCTTGACGCTCAAGAACAGCGATTGGGCAAAGCGCCAATATGTCCGTTTCAAAGTGTGGCAGCCGAAGGCCGGCCGATGGGCCGACTGGGGCTTGAGGCGGCGCAGCGCGCGCCGCCGCGAGGAGCGCCGCAAGCTGCGCCGGGCGATGGGGCACCCGCCGCCGGCCGACGAGCTCGCCCAGGGCCCGATTGCCGCGATGCTCCCCGATCCGCCGTCCAAGACGCCCGAGAAATGGAGCGATCGCGAGGGGCGCGCCGATTGACTTCGAGCAGCCCTTCCACTATCGGCGCACCCGACTGCGGCTGCCTGAACGGCGGCCCTTTTTCTTTGATCCATTGAGGCATGAGCGATGAAGCGCACCTTCCAGCCGAGCAATCTGGTCCGCAAACGGCGGCACGGCTTCCGTCACCGCAGCGCGACCGTCGGCGGACGCAAGATCCTCGCGGCGCGGCGGGCCCGCGGCCGCAAGAAGCTCAGCGCCTAATCACACTCAGAAAGCGCGCGGATTTTCTCGCGGCCAACGCTGGCCGGCGAGCCTCAGCGCCCGGCTTCGTTCTGCTGGTCCGCGACCGCGCCGACGGCGATCCTGCCAAGCGCATCGGCTTCACCGTCACCAAGAAGATCGGCGGAGCGGTCGTCCGCAATCGGATGAAGCGGCGGCTTCGAGCGCTCGCCCGCGAGATCCTTCCGGCGGGCGGCATTCCAGGCGCCGACCATGTGCTGATCGGCCGCTCGGGCGGCATCGAGCGCGATTTCGCCTTGCTCCGCCAGGAGCTGGGGAACGCCCTGGAGCGGCTCCGTAAATGATCGCCCGGCTGCTGATCTGGGTCGCCCGCGGCTGGCAGGAAGGGCCATCGAAGGTGCTTCCGCCGAGCTGCCGCTACACTCCGAGCTGCTCGGCCTATGCGATCACCGCATTGTCGCGCTATGGGGCCGCGCGGGGCAGCTGGCTGGCCTTGAAGCGCATCGGCCGCTGCCATCCGTGGGGCGGCCAAGGCCACGACCCAGTTCCGTGACAAGGCCGATTCCATGACGAGGTTCCCGACTTGAACGACAACAAGAACATGATCCTGGCCATCGTGCTCAGCGCCCTGGTGCTGATCGGCTGGAGCCTGGTCTCGGACAGATTACTGCCGACGGCGGGGCCGCAGACGGTGCGGGTCGAGAACGGCAAAGCCATGCCGTTGCCCCAGCCGCAGGCCGATCCGGCCGCCGACCGGCCGCAGGCGCTGCGCAGCCGGGCGATCGTGCTCGCCTCGACCGCGCGGGTGCGGATCGAGACTCCGGCGCTGCAGGGGTCGATCAACCTCAAGGGCGCTCGGATCGACGATCTGGTGCTGATTCGCGAGCGCGAGGGAATCGCCAAGGATTCGCCGCCGGTGCGGCTGCTGTCCCCGGCCGGGGCTCCAGCCGGCTATTTCGCCAGCTTTGGCTGGACCGGTGAGGGAGTTGAGGCGCCCGGCCCCGACGCGGTGTGGACTCCGAGCGCGCCGGTGCTGTCGCCGGGACGACCGGTGACCCTGACCTGGACCAGCCCGAGCGGGCTTGCGTTCGAGCAGACCATCGCGGTCGATGAGGATTATTTGTTCACCGTCCGTCAGCGCGTCGCCAACGCCGGCTCCAACGCGGTCGCGGTGCGGCCTTACGGCCTGATCAGCCGGGCCAACGAATCGCCCGATCCGGACGGCTGGACGATGCACGTCGGGCCGATCGGCTACCTGGACGGCGCCGCTAACTACGACGTCGACTGGGACACGCTCGACGACTCCGGCCCGAACGGCGAGCGGTTCGACAGCCGCGGCGGCTGGCTCGGCTTCACCGACAAATATTGGCTGGCCGCGCTGGCCCCGGCGAAGGACGCCGCGATCAGCGCCAGCTTCAGAAAATCGCCCAGCGGCCCCTACCAGGCCGACTTCGCGCGCCAGCCGATCGTCGTCCCGCCCGGCCAGGCAATCGCGATCGAGAGCCATTTGTTCGCCGGCGCGAAGGAGAAGGGGCTGCTCGACCGCTACGAGGCGATGGGCATCCCCAAGCTTTCGAAATCGATCGACTGGGGCTGGTTCGAATGGTTCATGCGGCCGATCTTCGACCTACTCAACTGGTTGTTCAAAACCACGGGCAATTTCGGAGTCGCGATCATCTGCCTGACGTTCATCGTCCGGCTGCTGATGTACCCGATCGCCCAGAAGCAGTTCCAGTCGATGGCGGCGATGCGCAAGG
>JBPCQE010000027.1:0-13768 GCA_050998435.1 Sphingomicrobium sp.
TGCCGACCAGCCGGTTGAACAGGGTCGATTTGCCGACGTTGGGCCGGCCGACGATCGCGACGGTGGGGAGCGGCATGCGCGGCCGTTAGCCTATGACGGCGCTCCTGCGAAGGCGCGGGGCGCGCGGTCTATCTGAACCCGTGCAGCCGGCCATCGTCGTCGAGCACGTAGAGCGTCGAATTGGCGACCACCGGCGCCAGACTGATCGGAACCCCGACCGAGGTCTGGCTCTGAAAATTGCCGGTCGCCGGGTCGAAATTGATCAGTGTGCCGTTGGAGCCGACGAGGACGAGCCGGCCGCCGGCGAGCACCGGCCCGCGATAGGTGATCTGCCCGCGCTTGCTCTTTTCGCGCTCGAACCGCGGCAGTTGGTTGATCCACCGCACCTTGCCGCTGGTTCGGGCGACGGCGATCAGCTTGGCGTCGTCGGTGGCGACGAACACCCAGTCGCCGGCGACCCACGGGGTCGAGATTCCGGCGATGTTCAGTTCCCACATGCGCTGGCCGCTGTTGAGTTCGAGCGCGACCATCCGCCCGCCCTGGCCGATGGCGAACACCTGGCCGCTGTCGATCACCGCGTTGGCGTCGATGTCGGACAGCGAAGCGACGCTGGTCCGGATGCTGGTCCGGGCAAGCGCGTCCTGCCACACCAGCCGGCCGTTCTCGTAGCGGTAGGCGTTGAGCTCGCCCGACGAGAAGCCGGCGACCACCGTCCCCTGCGCGGCGGCTGGCGAGCCGGTGCCGAACACGCCGGCGATCTCGAGGGACGCGGCGTTCGACCAGTTGGTCGTCCCGTCGGACGTCTTGAGGGAATAGATCTGGTTGTCCTGGCTGATCACGTAGAGCGTGTCGCCGGAGACGGTCGGAGCGCCGCGCAGCGGCCCGCCGGGGCGAACCTGCCAGATGACTCCGCCGTTGCGGACGTCGATCGCGGCGACGAAGCCGAGGCCGTTGGTCGCGTAGACCCGGCCGTTGTCGAAGGCGACGCCGCCGCCGTAGAGCGATGCGCTGTTGCCCTTTTCGGTTCCAAACTGGCTTTCCCAGGCCTGGCCGCCGGTCTGGGCGTCGAACGCCCGAACGGTCGCGTTGGTGTCGATCGTGAAGACCCGGCCGCCGCCGACCACGGGCGGCGATCCGAGCCGCGCTGTCAAGCTGCTGCCGTGACCGATCGACACGCTGAACGCCCGGGCGAGCGCGGTTCCGAGCGCGACATGGCCCATCGACTTGGATGCGTTGCCGCCCGATTGCGCCCACTCCGTATTGGCGACCGGCGCCGGAAGCACCATCGCCACTGCGGCGGTCGCGGGATCGGCCGTGATGTCGTTCTCGGTGGTCAGGACCGCGACTCGCTGGCCGAGCACCGGCGTCTTGGGCGCTCCCTTCTTGAAGATCCCGCAGCCGCTCGCGGCCATCGCCGCCATCACCAGCACCGCAATCTTGGTCTTGATCCGCTTCATTCGATTTCGTTCCTATTGAAGGCCATGCCTGGTGAGCAAGGCAAAGCGCCTATTGAGCAATTCCGGTGAGCGATGCGCTCGCGTCGACACCCAAAGTGCCGGCGATCTGCACGGCCCGCGCGCGAATGGAATCCGGCACCTGTTGGTCGGCGGCGATGGCCGCGAACAGCCGCCCCGCCTCGTTTTTCTTGCCCTGCTTGACGAGCGCCATCGCGGTCAGCTCGCCGGCGCTTCCGAACCACGGGTTGCCGGGCTTGGCCATGGGCTGCATCCGGGCGATCACCTGCTCGGGCTTGAGCGCGTCGAACTCGAGGCTGGTCGCTCGAATGAGGCCGAGGTCGCGGTACGGCGCCGCCAAGTTCTCGTCGGCGGCGATCTCGTTGAATTTCGCCGTCGCGGTCGCGCGGTCGTTCTGCTCGATCGCGACCGCGGCGCGGGTGAACAGGGCCGATGCGCGCACCGCGCCCTTGCCGTTGCCGGCGAGCGCATCGAGCCGTTGCGGCACGTTCGCCATCCGGCCCGCGCCGATGTCGGTATAGACTTGCGCGAGAACTTCGGAATCCGCGGCGGCGGCAGCTCTTTGCCGTTCCTGCCAGTAAAGCCAGCCGCCGACCGCGGCGAGAAACAGCACCAGCGCGGCAATCAGCCAGCCACCATATTTGCGCGCCATGCCGCTGAGCTGATCGCGGCGCAGATTCTCGTCGACTTCACGAAGGAATGTTTCGCCGCTGTCCGTTGGAACCGCCAAGCCGTGCCTCAACCCATGTCATCAGGAAATTTCGGTGCCGGAGTCTTCCTTCCCCACCGAGGATGAACGGAAGCTGGCATGCCCGCGTCTAGCGGCTGATCGGCCAAACGCAAAGAGCCAACACATGTTCGCCGGTAGGCCGCCTCAGACGAAGCTGAAATTCACGTTGGTCAGGCTCAGCTGCCCGTCGAACGCGTGCTCGCGGTGCGGACCGTCGCGGTCGACCCAGTGGAGGAAGAGATGCGCCGACCAGCCATTCGGGTTCGGTGCGGTCCGGCCGTGCCGGTGATCGACTCCGCGATACAGGACGGCATCGCCGATTTGCATCGCGATCGATGCGTAAGATTCCGCTCCGAAATCCTCCTCGACCCGCGACGACGCCTCGGACCCGGTCTTTTCGATTTGCAGGTCCCAGACGACCCCGTCGCTATAGTCGAGGGTCAGCGACAGGCTATGCTCGCACGAATAGCGGTCCGAATGGACTCGGCACACGTCGCCCTCGCGATAGATCCGGAAATAGTCGTACGTTGGCAACAGGTCGCGGCCGACGATGCTGCTGATCATCGGCGTCAGCCCCCAGAGGAAATAGAGCAGCGGCTTGTGGTGGTGGCCGTAGAGCTCGAACGCGGCGCGCTGGAGCAGGTTCGGATAGACTTCGACGCGCTCAGCCGGATCGCCGAGGGCCCAAGATCCTCCTTCAGGGTCTGGAGGAACGCCTGCGCGACCTCGCCGGAAATCAGCCCCTCGAGATGCGCATAGCCATCGTCTTTAATTGCCGACAATCCGCATTGCGAACGGCTACTCAGGCGGGGCGGCCAGCACAAGCCATTCGACCTCGCGGGCAATGCAAAACCCGGCGCCGCTCGCGCGGCGCCAGGTTTCGCTCGTGCCTAGTGCAAACTGTTCCTCAGCGACCGCCCCGGACAGCATCCAGCCAGCACGGGCCGATCCGGAATGCGGGCGGACCCGGGTGCGGGCTCTGGCAGTTGAAATAGGCGCCCGGCGTCTCGACGGTATTCAGGGAAAAATCCCTCGGTGCGGCGATCGCCGCGCTCTACGTCACCAGGGCGGCGGCAAGCGTCGCGGCCAATACTCTGCTTTTCATTTGAGGCTCCTCATCTTGAACGTGGGAGCCGCACGAAGCGCCAATGCTGGTTAGCCGGGCCTTGGACTTGCGTTCATTTCGGAGCAGACAAATTGTTGTGGCCGCCCTTATTCGCCTTTCGGCCGATAGGTCTGCTCCGCGGTCGGGAAGGTTCGCGAGCGGACTTCGGCGGCATAGGCGGCCGCCGCCTCGCCGATCCGGGTGGCAAGGTCGTCGTAGCGTTTGACGAACCGCGGGGTGCGCTCGAACAGGCCCAGCATGTCCTCGGTGACCAGCACCTGGCCGTCGCACTTCGGCGAGGCGCCGATGCCGATCACCGGCGCTGCCACGCTCGCCGTGACTTGGCTGGCGATATCCTCGAGCACGCCTTCGACGACGATGCAAAAGGCGCCGGCCTGGTCGACGGCCTTGGCGTCGGCGAGGATCGTTTTGGCCTCCGCTTTTTCGCGACCGCGAGCGCCATAGCCGCCGAGCATGTTGACCGCCTGCGGGGTCAGGCCGACATGGCCGATCACCGGGATCCCGCGCTTCGACAGAAAGGCGATCGTCTCGGCCATCGCCTCGCCGCCCTCGAGCTTGACGGCCGCGCAGCCGGTTTCCTTCATCACCCGCGATGCCGACGCAAACGCCTGGCTCGGCGAGCCTTCGTACGACCCGAACGGCATGTCGACCGCGACCAGCGCGTGCCAGCTGCCGCGCACCACCGCGGCGCCGTGGGCGCACATCATCTCGAGGCTGACCGGGATGGTCGAAGGCAGGCCGTAGATCACCTGGCCGAGGCTGTCGCCGACCAGCAGCATGTCGCAATGCGGGTCGAGCAGCTGCGCCATCCGCATCGTGTAGGCGGTCAGCATGACGATCGGCTCTTGGGTGGCGCCGTCGGCTTTGCGCCCGCGCAACGCCGGCACGGTCATCCGCTTGCCCGGCACCGGCGTCGGAGTCGCCCGGCTGGTGCCGGTGTCGATGGTGACTTTCGACATCGCCGCCCTTTAGCGGCGGCTTGCTAGCGTAACCACCCCCGCTGCCTGGAATGGCGCGCGAACCAGAAGATCGTCCAGGTCAAGGCGGTGACGACGATCGCCACCAGCAAGTCGTTGGCCGACATGTTCTCGCGCAGGCCCGTGACCACCAGCAGCCCGGCGAGCCACACCAGCACGGCGGCCAGCGACGCCATCAACAGGAACTCGGCGAGCCTCTTGCGCAACACCAGCATCGCCGTTCCGGCTAGGCCGACCCAGACGGCCACCGCATAAGCCGCCGTCACCCACATCGGCTCGGCCTCGAAAGCGGCCTTCCGGTCGAGCGGCATCGACGCCGGATCGGCCAGCACGTGCATCAGGTACATGATGCAGCCCAAGGCCATGAACAGCAGCGAAGCGACCGCGGCGGGCATGTACCAGCCGGCCACCGGCCGCACCTCCAATTGATCCTCCATAATTCCCCCTGTTGGCCAATTGCGGCGGAACCTGCTCCGGAAGCCGCGCAAGAGCAAGACGGGCAGCGATGGCCGCGGAGCGGAGCCTGCAGACCAGGGTTAGCCCTCGATGATCACCTTGGTGCCCAATTTGGTCATTCCGAACAAGCGCTCGGCGAATTTCAACGGCAGCCGGACGCAGCCGTGGCTGGCGGGATAGCCGGGGTTCGGACCGGCGTGGAAGGCGATGCCCTTGTCGTCGTACATCTGCATGAACGGCATCGGCGCGTTGTCGTATTTGCGGCTGTAGCCGTTCTTCTTCTTGAGCATCACCGCCCAGAAGCCGAGCGGAGTCTCCTTGCCCTTCTTGCCGCTCGAGATGGCCGACACGCCGACCAGCCGCTCGCCGCGGTAAACGTAGAAGCGCTGCGTCAGGAGGTCGATCACCACCCGCGCCTCACCTTCCGCAGGCACCTGCGGCAGCCATCGAAACTGATTGGGACGCAGGTTGAGCGGGCCGAATGCGGCCAGCATGTCCTCATGGGCCTGAGGAGCGTTGCCCTGGGTCCAGCGATAGGGCAGCGGCGCGGGCGTCGGCGCGACCGCGACCGGCACGGAGCGCTTGGGCTGCGGCGCGGTCGAGCATCCCGCCAGCGCCAGCGCCGCACCGACCATCGCGATCGAAAAAAAATTCTTCATTGGTATCCCTGAACAGCCCGGCTTCGGCGGCTGGATGGCATGCGCTGACAAAAATTCCAAGCGCGCCCGCCGCCCGATCCGGTCGCCTCGGCCGCTCAGCTGACCGTCGGCTGGATTTCCATGATGATGTCACCGGGCAGCAGCTTCTGCACCTGCGGGCGCCAAAAGCCGTAAGCCGTGCCGTCGCGGATGATCCGCAGGCCGAGGCTCCCGTTGAGATCGCCGAGCGCTGTGCCGACCTCATCAGGACGGATGTCGCGTTCAACCAGCCGCACCCTGCCCTGCATGGTGGCCAAGTCCGCGAGATATTCGGCGATGTGCTGGCCCGCGTGAGTCGTCGCGAGGAGCAGGCCCGCGAAGTCGAATGGATTCACGACCACGTCTGCGCCGGCGAGCTTGGCGGGCACCTCATTATCCTGCTGGTTGACCGCCAGGCTGATCCGCGTGTTGGGCGCCAGGTGGCGGGTCGTCAGGCAAACGAGGATCGACGTGTCGTCCCGACCAGCGGAGATGATGACGAGTTTCGCGCGATCGACCTGCAGCGCTCGCAGCGTCTCGTCATGGGTCGCATCCCCCCTCAGGACGGTGCAGCCGATCGCTTTCGCCGCTTCGAGCCGCTCCTCGTTCATGTCGACGACGACGATGTCGCGTGGCTCCGCGCCGAGATCGAGCAGCTCCGCCACCGCTCGGCTGTTCTTGGTCCCGTAGCCGACGACGACGATATGGTCGCGAAGACCACGCTGGATGCGTTTCATGATGAACCTTTCCCACGTCCGCTTGGCGACGAACATATAAGCCGAGCCGATGAAAATCAGCAGGAAGAGAATGCGAATCGGAGTGACGACCAGCGCATCGAACAGGCGCGTGTTCTCGGTCACTGGAACGATGTCGCCGTAGCCGGTCGTGGTGGCGCTGATCATGGTGAAATAGAACACGTCGATAAAGCTGACATGGCCGTCATGGGTGTCCTTGAGACCGTGGCGCTCGAGCCAGTGGAACACGACCAGGATGCCGATGAGTCCGATCACCGCCACCAATCGCCAGGCAAGCTGGAACCAGCCGGTGATCCGCGGCCTGCGGCGCAGCGTCAGCAATTCATTATTGTCGACTGCAACCGGCATCGGGCCATGTTACCCTTACACGGTCGATCGTTCCAGCGCGGTTGCGACCGGAGGGCGGATGAAAAAAGGGGCGCCTCGCGGCGCCCCTCTTGAGTATTCGACCGGCGCTGGTCCTAGACGATCGCGTCGATCACCGCCTGGATCAGCCGGGTCTGCGGGTCGACCTGGTAGATATTGCCGTCGTTGTAGCGGTACCAGCTGTCGGCCGTGTCGGCGTAGCGGTCGCGATAGGCATAGGGCACGTTGTAGGCGTCGTAGCCCGTCGGCAGCATCTGGCCGACTCCAAGCGTGTGCCCGGTGACCAGCGCGACCGGCGCGACGACCATCCGGGTCTGCGGATGGATCTGGTAGATGCCGCCGTCGAAATAGCGGTAATCGTAGCCCGGAGTGTCGTAATAGAGGTCGCTGTAATAATCCGGCACGTCATAGCCCGGATAGGCCGCGGGCACCGGATAGCCGGCCGCATAGCCGGCGTACGACACCGGGATCGCGGTCTCGATCATCCGCGAGTAGGGATCGACCTGGTAGATGGTGCCGTCGTCGTAGCGGTACCAGCTGTCGTCGGTGTCGAAATAGGTGCTGCGATAGGCTTGCGGGACGTTGTAGGCGTCGTAGCCCGTCGGCAGCATCTGCCCGACGCCAAGGTTGGTCCCGGTCACCAGCGCGACCAGCGCCGAGATCAGCTGAGTTTTCGGGTCGACCTGGTAGATGCCGTTGTTGGCATATTGATAATTATAGCCCGGCTGCGAGTAATAGAGGTTCTGGTAGCCGTACGGCACCGCGGAGCTGGGATAGCCCGAATAGCCGCCGTAGCCGCCATAATTGGCGTAGGCCGGGACCGGATAGCCGACCGCATAATTGCCGTAGGAGACCGGATACATCCCCTCGATCATCCGAGTGTAGGGGTCGACCTGGTAGATGGTGCCGTCGTCGTAGCGGTACCACGCGTCGTGGCTGTCGTAGTAGGTGTCGCGGTACGCGTAGGGCACGTTGTAGACATCGTAACCGAGCGGCAGCTGCTGGCCGATGCCGAAATTCTGCCCGGTGAGCAGCGCCACGACGGCCGAGATCAGCTGCGTGTCCGGATCGACCCGGTAGATGGCGCCGTCGCCGTAGCGGTAGGAGTAATCGGGCGTGTCGTAATAGAGGCTGCGATACGCATAAGGCACGTTGTAGTCGGTGTAGCCGTACGGAATCGGCTGGCCGATCGAGAATGCCCCGCCGAGCAGCGGGAACAGCGCCGTCACCAGATTGCTGCTGCGGTCGACCTGATAGAGATAGCCGTCGTCGTCGTCATAGTTGTAGAAATGGTTCAGCGAGGCGGCATAGAAGCTGTTGTACCGCTGCGTCGCATAATCGTCGTACCAGTCGCGCTCGACCCGCTCGACGCTGAGGGGCCGGCCGACCATCGCCAGCTGGTTCTCGAACTGCCGCTCGCGGCGCTCGTCGACCCGCTGGCGCCGTTCGATCCGCCGCTCGGCGCGATTCTGAAACTTGGCCAGGCGATCGGCCTGCTTGTCCTGCTGGCGCAGCTGCTTCCGAGCGAAGCGCTCGTCCCGGCGGTCCTGCTGGAGAATCTGCTGGCGCGGTTCGAAAGTCCGCTCCTGCCGCTCGATGCGCTGCGGGCGCTGCCGCTCGACGCGCTGCTCGCGCTGCGCTCGCTCGATGCGGACCCGCTCCTGGCGTTCCGGACGCGCGATCCGAACCCGCTCCTGGCGCTGCGGGCGTTCCATCCGCACGCGCTCTTCGCGCTGCGGTCGCTCCATCCGGACGCGCTCCTGCCGCTGCGGTCGCTCCATCCGGACGCGCTCTTCGCGTTGCGGACGCTCGGCTCGAACGCGCTCCTGACGCTGCGGACGCTCGGCTCGAACGCGCTCCTGGCGCTGCGGCCGCTCGGCTGCGGGCTGCTGGGCGCGCTCGGCCTTGCGGGCCCCGGCTTTCTGAGCCCGCTCGTCGGATTGGGCCTCCCGGTCGGGCTTGGCCTGCGCGGGGGCGGTGATTGCAAGCGCCGCAACGGTGGCGATCAGGATCGTCTTGGTCATGTTGTACCTGCCTGTTGGGATTCCGCTCCGTTTTGGCGAAAACCGCCTGATTACAACATGAATGGAGGCGCCCGCGCCTCGTTGTTCGGAGCGCTTCAACCCGCCCCCAACTCGACTCGACCCGCCGTTATGCGAGGTTCATTTTGGGTGACGAGTCACTCCCATTCGATCGTCCCTGGCGGCTTCGACGTATAATCATAAACCACCCGGTTGATTCCCGGCACTTCGTTGACGATCCGCGTCGCGACCCGCGCCAGGAACGCCGCGTCGAATGGGTAGATGTCGGCGGTCATTCCGTCGACGCTGGTCACGGCGCGTATTCCGCAGACGCTGTCGTAGGTGCGGTAATCGCCCATCACCCCGACCGTGCGCACCGGCAGGAGCACCGCGAACGCCTGCCAGATCGCATCGTACAGCCCGGCGTTGCGGATCTCCTCGAGGTAGATCGCATCGGCCTTGCGCAAGATGTCGCAGCGCTCCTCGGTGACTTCGCCCGGGATTCGGATCGCCAGGCCCGGGCCGGGGAACGGGTGGCGGGCGACGAACGCCTCGGGCAGGCCGAGCTCGCGGCCCAGCACCCGCACCTCGTCCTTGAACAGTTCGCGCAGCGGCTCGACCAATTGCATGTCCATCCGCTCCGGCAAGCCCCCGACATTGTGGTGGCTCTTGATCGTCACGCTCGGCCCGCCGGTGAAGCTGACGCTCTCGATGACGTCCGGATAGAGCGTCCCCTGGGCAAGGAAATCCGCGCCGCCGATCTTCGCCGCCTCGGCCTCGAACACGTCGATGAACGTCTTGCCGATGAATTTGCGCTTGGCCTCGGGGTCGGTGACTCCGGCGAGACCGCCGAGGAAATCCTTGCTCGCGTCGACGTGGACGAGCGGAATGTTGTAGCTGTTGCGGAACAGCGACACGACCTGCTCCGCCTCGCCGAGCCGCATCAGCCCGTGGTCGACGAACACGCAGGTTAGCTGCTCGGCGCCAGAATCCCTTAGCGCCTCGTGGATCAGCACCGCGGCCACCGCGGAATCGACCCCGCCGGACAGCCCGCAGATCACTCGGCCCTTCCCCACCTGCTCGCGGATTTCGGCGATCTTGGAGTCGCGGAAAGCGCCCATCGTCCAGTCGCCGGCGCAGCCGCACACGTGGCGGACGAAATTGGCCAGCAGCTTGCCGCCGTCGGGCGTGTGGACGACCTCGGGGTGGAACATCGTCGAATAGAATCGCTTCTGCTCGTCGGTGGCGATCGCGTACGGCGCGCCATCGGACTTGGCGACGATCCTGAAGCCTTCGGGAAGCCGCTCGACTCGGTCGCCGTGGCTCATCCACACCTGGTGCTTCTCGCCGACCTTCCACAGGCCGTCGAACAGCGCCGATTCATCGATGATGTCGATGAACGCCCGCCCGAACTCACGGTTGTCGGACGCCGCGACGAGCCCGCCGAGCTGGTGGGCCATGGTCTGCTGGCCGTAGCAGATGGCGAGGATCGGCAGCCCGCAATCGAAGAAATGCTGGGGCGCTCGCGGGCTGTCGTCCCACATCACCGACGAAGGCCCGCCCGACAGGATGATGCCCTTCGGCTTTAAGCGCTCGAACGCCTCGCCGGCGGCGTTGAACGGAGCGATCTCGGAATAGACCCCCGCCTCGCGCACCCGCCGGGCGATCAGCTGCGTCACCTGGCTGCCGAAGTCGACGATCAGGATGGATTCGGCCGGCAGCGTCATGGCAGGCCGATAGCCGTTCCGGCGCGTGAGTAAAGATTCGCCGAGGCAGGGTCCGTCGGCACCAATTGCCCGCCGAAGCGTCGTTCCGGTCATGCGCGGTCACTTCTTCCGGCTGATCGAATCGCTTCGCGCCAGCTACTGGTTCGTCCCGAGCGTGATGGCGTTGCTTGCTATCGTGCTCGGAGCGGTGGTGGTGTGGCTCGACTCGGGTCCCATCGTCGGCCTGCTCGACGGCCTCGGCTGGTACCAGAAGGCCAAGCCCGACGGTGCCCACCAGGTGCTGTCGACGATCGCCGGCTCGATGATCACCGTCGCCGGAGTCGTCTTCTCGATCACCATCGTCGCGATCGCCTACGCGGCCAGCCAGTACGGCCCGCGGATCCTGTCCAACTTCATGAGCGATCGCGGCAATCAGGTGACGCTCGGCACCTTCATCGCGACCTTCGTCTATTGCCTGGTCGTGCTGCGGACGATCCGCGGCGGCGACGAGGGCGAGTTCGTTCCCCAGATGGCGGTCATGGTCGGGCTGGGGCTGGCGCTGTGCTCGATCGCTGTGCTGATCTACTTCATCCACCACGTCCCCAACAGCATCCACATCAACAATGTCGTCGCTCGGATCGGCAAGCAGCTGTTGCGATCGGTCGACGACCGCTTCCCGGCGCAGGTCGGCGATCCGCCGGACGAGGACGAGCCGGTGCCCGAGAAATTTTCCGCCGGCGAACACGCGCTGGAGGAGGGCGCCGGGGCGAAGCCCGTCTACGCGCGAACCAACGGCTACATTCAGGCGGTCGACGACGAGGCGCTGATGGACGTCGCCTGCGACAAGGACCTTATCTTGCGGCTGCATCACATTCCGGGCGATTATCTGTTCGAGGGCGAGCGGCTGGTTTCGGCCTGGCCGGCCGACCGGGCCGACGAGGCGACGTGCGACGCCCTGCGCCGCGGCTACAGCGTCGGCAACAACCGGACTCCGAGCCAGGACATCCTGTTCCTGGTCGACGAACTGGTCGAGATCGCGGCAAGGGCGCTGTCGAGCGGAGTCAACGATCCCTACACGGCGATCACGTGCCTCGACTGGCTCGGCGCGGCCGTCGCGCAAATGGGCCGGAGGCGCATGCCCTCGCCCCGCCGCGTCGACCGTCAAGGCACCGTCCGAGTGATCGCCGTGCCCGACAGCTATGCCGGATTCGTCGAGCGCGGATTCGGCCGGATGCGGCCCTATGTGGCCCGCGACGTGACCGCTGCGCTGCATATGCTGGACACCTTGGCGCAAGTGTCGGCCCGATGCCGCCCATTCGATCGCAGCCAGCTTCTCGCCGCCCAAGCCGAGACCCTGCTGGCGCTCGCTGAGCAGGAATTGCACGGGCCGTCGCTGGAGCGGGTCCGGGAACGCTATCGCGAGATCGCGCCAAGCTTCATCGTGACCGACCAAATCGCTGAAAAACAGGAACATTAGGGCCCCGCTGCCCGTAGGTAGGTTAAGATCCGCGGAGCCAAAAATGCGTATCCACAAACTTTTTCCCGTGTTCATGATTGCGACTGCGGGCACCGTTGCCGCGCAGCCGAGGCCCTCCCTATCGGTACCGGGAATCTCCGCCGAGCAGATCTTCTCTGGAGCGAGAACGAGGGCGGCCCTGGAAGCCCAGGTGCTGCTCGATCACAGCGGCCATTCGCCCGGAGTGATCGACGGCGCCATGGGCGGCAACACGCGCCGAGCGATCCTGGCGTTCCAACGCGCAGATGGAATGCCGGCGGATGGGCAGCTGAGCGCGGCGCTGCTCGAAAGACTGCGCGGGGTCCATTGGGGAAACGTGCTGCACCGCTACACGATCACCGCGGAGGACGTTGCCGGACCCTTCGTCCAGGTGCCAAACGGCATGGAGGAGCAGGCGAAGCTGGAAACGCTCGGCTACGAAAGCCCGGCCGAGGGCATCGCCGAGAAATTCCACATGGCGCAGTCCTTCCTGAAAGCGCTCAACCCCGGGGCCGATTTCGGCAGCGCGGGCAGCGAAATCACCGTGGTCGTGCCAGGCAAGGACGAGGTCGAGGCGAAGGTCGCGCGGATCGAGGTCGACAAGGCGGCTTCGACGCTGCGTGCGTTCACTGCGGAGGGAACGCTGGTAGCGACTTATCCCGCGACCATCGGCAGCAGCACCTTCCCTTCGCCCAGCGGCGCGATGGAGGTCCGCGCTGTTGCTCCGGCCCCGACCTATCATTTCGATCCCGAGGGCCGTTCGTGGGGGCCCGACGAGAAGCTGACGATCGCCGCCGGGCCCAACAATCCGGTCGGCGGCACCTGGATCGACCTCACCAAGGAAGGCTATGGGATTCACGGAACGCCGGAGCCCAGGCTGATCGGCAAGACTGCCAGCCACGGCTGCGTTCGCCTGACCAACTGGGACGCCCGGGAGCTCGCCAAGGCGGTGAGCCCGGGCACCAGGGTCGAGTTCGTCTAGGCCTGAACCCGGCGCACCCCCTCCAGCAAGCTCTCATCCAAATTGCCGCCGTGGATGACCGAAATGTCGCCGGTCGTCTCGAGCACTACGGCGCGGACTTCGGACACGTCGGTGACCCCCGCCGAGCGCAGCTTCTCGAGCATGTTCGAGCGCGATACCCGGGTGTCGGCCATCGCCGGCTCGAGGAATTTGCCCCGATCCATCAACAGCACGGGCTGGTTGCTGATGAGGTTGCCGATGCGGTCCCATCGTTGCCTGGCGTTGGCCAGCAGCCACTGGACCAGGAACACCGCACCGATCGCCACCATTGCCTGCAAATATTCGCTCCACACGGCGCGCGTGCCCGCTTGAGCGATTAGCGACCCGGTCGCGATGGTCGCGACGAAATCGAACGAATTCATCTTGGAGAAGGCGCGCAGTCCGACCAGCCGGACCAGCAGGACGGTCCACAGCACCGCGATGAACGTCAGCACCAGCCCACGCGCCACCGGTCCGAAGGGGTCGGGAATCTCGAGCATGGCGAGTTAACGCCGGGACGGTCGTTCGGTGTCCACGGCCCGGGGCAGGACTGGCGCGCTAATGCCCTTGCTGCAACCGCTCGGCCAGCAGGTCGACGACGGCGGGGTGTATGGGCCTCGAGAACTGGTCGAGTCGGCGCTGCGCGCCTGACAACTGGCGGTCGGCCTAATGAGCGGGATCAGTCGCGGACGATACGGCTTGAGATAACATAGTTTTTCGTCGTCTCCCCTTGTCGTGTCCCACTGGCACTCCGGCGATAATGAACACCCGTTCACATACTTCCTGCCGCCCGGCTCGTTTGTGCGACCGTCCCCATGACGGGTCGAGACCGCTAAGTCGCGGCTTCAGAGGAGAAGAGTAATGCGTACGATTATGATGGCTGCAGCGCTTGCGATCGGCACCACTGGAATCGCGGCCCCCGTTTCGGCCCAAATTGTTGGACCCGGCCTCGTCGTCGTCAACATCAGCGATGTTGCCGTAGAC
>JBPCQE010000070.1:0-6460 GCA_050998435.1 Sphingomicrobium sp.
AGCGGAATCCCGGGAGGTCCCAATGCGTGCTCTGATCCTGGCCGCCGGCGCGGCGCTGACGATTTCGGCCTGCGACAACGCCCAGCCGACGGCCAACACCACCAACGTCGACGACGACCTCGCCGCCCAGAATATCTCTGCCAACGACACGACATCGATCGACGCCGCGACCGGGGAAGACTCGAACATGGCCGCCGACGTGAATTTCTCAGTCAACGAAGCCGACAATGCCGACGGCGGCGACAACGCCGCCGACAACTCGGACTCAAATAACTCGGATTAGGCGGCTCCGGGTTGGGAGTAACGCGTCGGGTCGGGCAGACCGGCCTCGGCAAAACCCCTGGCGCGGAGCAGGCAGGCATCGCAGTGGCCGCAATGGCTGCCGTCGGACGCCGGGTCGTAGCAGCTGTGGCTGATCGCCGCGTCGAGACCGAGGCGATCGGCCTCGCGGGCGATGTCGGCCTTGCTCATGTCGAGCAGCGGCGCATGGACGTGAAAGCCCTCGCCTTCGACTCCCGCCTTGGTGGCGCGGTTGGCAAGCGCCTCGAACGCGGTGACGAATTCCGGGCGGCAGTCGGGGTAGCCCGAATAATCGAGCGCATTGACGCCGATGAACAGGTCGCGGGCGCCGACCGCTTCGGCCCAGGCCAGCGCGAGGCTGAGGAAAATCGTGTTGCGCGCCGGCACGTAGGTGACCGGGATCCCCTCGCCCAAGCTGTCCTTGGGGACCGCGCCGCTCCCGGTCAGCGCCGAGCCGCCGAATCTTGTCAGTTCAAGCGGCAGGATAATGTGCTGGTCGGCCAGCTTTGCGGCGATCGCCTTTGCCGCCGCCAGCTCGACTCGATGGCGCTGGCCGTAGTCGATGGTCAGCGCCAGCACCTCGAACCCAGCCTCGCGGGCGAGCGCGGCGCAGACCATCGAATCGAGCCCGCCCGACAGCAGGACGACCGCTTGCTTCACAGCCGCACCCCAAGCCGCGCGCTGAGCGCGATCATCGCCGCATAGAGGCCGAGCGTCACCACGCACGACAGCAGGATCGCCGGCCAGAACCCCCACCCTGCCCGGATCAACAGCGGCAGGATCAGGAACAAGGGCAGCGAGGGCAGGACGAACCAGAAGGTGCTGATCGCCTGCTCGGCGACCCGCTGCGGGTCCTGGGTGTCGCGCCACAGCCAGAGAATGGCGATCAGCGACACCAGAGGCAGAGAGGCCAGCAACCCGCCCCAGCCGGGATTCTTCCGGGCGACTTCGGAAATGATCGCGATCAGCGCTCCGGAAACGGCCGCCTTGACGAGCAAATAGAGCATCGCCGCCCTCTACTGCCGAGGGGCCGACAAAAGAAGGGCCGCCAATCCGAAGACCGGCGGCCCAGTGATCGGACTCACGTCCGATTGGGAGGAAAGCGTGCCAAATCCGGCACCCTGACTTTCTAGGACAGGTTAGTTAAACGCCCGCTTAATGAGCGCCACAATCGCCGATCCGCCGCGCCTGGATGGTGTAATTGAACGGGTAGCTTGCGGAGATTCCCTGGGTCTCAATGCGCAGCGACCGCGGTGTCAGGACGGTGAGCTTGGTGCGCCCGAAGCCGCCGTTGGGGCAGGTATAGTGGATTTCGGTCCAGGTTGGATTGTCCTTGATCACGACCTGCGTGCAGCTGTGGCCGCGGTGCTCGACCCGGGCGAGCGCGGCGGTGTCGGCAACGCACTGGCGAAAGGCGGTGCCGGCGTTCGGCATGCCGCTGAGCTCCCACAGGCCGGGGCTGGTCTTGTCGAGCGCCGACGGAAGCGCGGCCGCGACCAACAGCACCACGGCTGCCGCGCCGGCACAACTCACCGCTACCGTTCGGACTCGCCGCATAGCCACCGTTTTTAGCATGTGAATGTTAATTTTTGAAAGAGCCGCCGAGCTCAGGTCACCTCGTCGAGCGCGATCGGGAAGCTCAGCGAGCAAAACGCGCAGTCGACCCGGATCTGCCCGTCCTCGCCGGCCATCGCCTGGCGCTCGTCGGCCGGAAATTGCGCGATCACCGAGCGAACGTAATCGGGGTTGCAGCGGCACCCCCGGGTAAGGCGCAGCGGCTCCAGGGTCCGGACCTCGTCTTCGTCGTGGAACAGTCGCCAGGCGAGGTCGTCCAATGGCAGCTCGGGGTCGGTCAGCTCGTCCGCCTTGGCCGAGCCGGCGAGGATCGCGACATGCGGCCAGTCGGGATGGTCGAGCCGGGTGTGCAGCCGGTCGCGACCTTCCTCGCCCTCGGGCAAGTGCTGGAACAGCAGGCCGCCCGCGCTCCAGCCGCTGGCACGTTTATCGGCGGCGAGCCGGACGATGCTCGGGATCTGCTCGGACTGGGTGAAATAGCTTTGCGCGGCTTCGGCCAGGCTGGTGCCCTCGAGCGGAACGATGCCCTGATACCGCTCGCCGGTCGCCGGCTGATCGAAGGTGATCGCCAGAGAGCCCTTGCCGAACAAGGCGAACAGCGATGGCTGCGGCCCCGCCTCGGCCAGCCGCTCGGGGTCGTGGCGGACATAGCCGCGCAGCTCCCTGCCGAGATAATCGCAGACCAGCAGGTCGACGATCCCGGCCTCGGTCTGCGCCTGGAGCGTCGTCTGGCCGGTCGGGTCCTTGAGCAGCGAACCGAGCAGCGCCGTCAGCACCAGCGCCTCGGCGAGCAAATTCTCGATCACCGGCGGGTAATTGTGGTTGGCCAGCACCGCCTCCAGCACCGGCCCGATCCGAGCCAGCCGCCCACGCGCATGGCGCGCCGGAATGGTAACGCCGAGCGCGACGTCGGTGCCGAGTTCGATTGCCTGCATTGCGGCTAGATAGGGGTGTGGTGGAAGTGGCTCAACTGCGAAGCCCTCACCCTCGATGGGGGAGGGTTGGGAGGAGGTGACGGTTGAGCTGCCGCGATTTGTCCGGACAGGCCACCCCACCCCTGCCCCTCCCCATCAAGGGGAGGGAACTTAAGCCGCGGCCGCCGGAACCTCGTAATCGGCGGCTGCGGCCGACAAGGCGTCGACGAACTCGCGGATATGGCTTTCCTCGATGATCAGCGGCGGCAGGACGCGCATCACATTGTCGCCGGCGGCGACCGTCAGCAGGCCGCGGGTGCGCAAATGATTGACGAACGCGCGGCTGTCGCTCTTCATCTTGACGCCGAGCATCAGCCCCATGCCGCGAACGCCTTCAAACAGATGGTCGTGGTTGGGGATCATCTGCTCGAGCGCCGAGCGCAGCCGGTCGCCCATCTGCCGGACCCGGGCGAGGAACTCGTCGTTGGCGACGACGTCGAGCACCGCCTGGCCCGCGGCCATCGCCAGCGGGTTGCCGCCGAAGGTCGAGCCGTGAGTGCCGACCGCCATCCCGCTTGCGGCTTTCTCGGTCGCCAGGCAGGCGCCCATCGGGAAGCCGCCGCCGATGCCCTTGGCGGTCGCCAATATATCGGGCTCGATGCCATATTGCTCGTACGCGTAGAGCGTGCCGGTGCGGGCGACTCCGCACTGCACCTCGTCGAAAACCAGCATCAAATCCTTGTCGTCGCAGGCGGCTCGAAGGCCGGCGATGAACTCCCGGCTCGCCGGTCGAATTCCACCCTCGCCCTGGACCGGCTCGAGCAAGAATCCGGCGGTATTGTCGTCGACCGCCGCCAGCGCCGCTTCGAGATCGTCGAACGGGACCACCTTGAAACCCGGCAGCAGCGGCGCGAACCCGTCGATCATCTTGACCTGGTCGGTGGCGCTGATCGTCGCCATCGTCCGGCCATGGAACGCGTTGGAGAAAGTGATGAGATCGTGCTTGTGCGAATTGCCCTTGGAGTGATGGTAGCGGCGCGCGGTCTTGATCGAGCACTCGACCGCCTCGGCGCCCGAATTGGTGAAGAACACCGTGTCGGCGAACGTCAGGTCGACGAGCCGCTTGGCCAGCGCCTCGCCTTGGGGGCTTCCGTAGAGGTTGGACACGTGGACCAGGGTCGCCGCCTGCTCCTGGATCGCCTTGGTCAAATGCGGATGGCCGTGGCCGAGCAAGTTGACCGCGATGCCCGCGGCGAAATCGAGATATTTCTCACCCTGCTCGCCGTAGAGGTAGACACCCTCGCCGCGAACCGGCCGAACCGGCGAGCGCGGATAGACGGGCATGAGCGGAGTGATGGCCATGCGAGGCGAGTCCTTCTGGTCTGATCAAGGAGCGGCCCCCAGGGTGCCTCAGCGAGCTATAGCCACGGCGCCCGAAAAGGAAAAGGCGCCCCGGATTGCTCCGGAGCGCCTTCCCTTTGACTAATCGGACGAGCGCTTAGTCGTCGCGGTAAGTGCCGCGGTCGTCTTCGTAGCGGTCGTCGCGGCCGTCGCGGTCGCGGTCGTAGCCACCGTAGCGGCCACCCTGGCCACCCCAGCGATTGCCGTCGCGAGCATCGCGGAAGAGGCGGTGCTCGAGGCGGGCAATCCGACGCTCGATGTCGTAACGCTCCTGCGGGTGAAGCCCGTTGCGGGCCGCGAAATGCAGGCGGCGCTCGATCTCGCGCGACTGATGACGCAGGCGAGCGGCCTCGCGGTCGCTGAGGATGTTGCGACGGTCGAGCCGCTGGATCTGGCGCTGGATCGCGTCGATCCGGGCGTCGAGTCGACGGGCCTGGCCGTAATTGTTGTGGTACCCGTAGGCATTGCCCTGCGGAACAGGGAAATACTGGGCGGATGCCGGGGTCGCGACAGCGAGAGCCGAAGCGGCAACGGCTAGTGAGATAAGTACCTTACGCATCGTGGCTCTCCTTGTTGAGCGGCTAACACGCATCTTCTGCCCGACTTGGGTTGAGGGGATGCTGAACGCACCGGTTATCCGCCGTTCAACAAGCTCAACTCGTTAAGCGGCTGAAACGGCTCAAGTTCCCGCGGATGTCGCTGCTCCTGGGCCTGGCGACCAGGGTCACCCACAGGCCGAAGACGAGCATTGTCGCAAGCAAAGCCAATTGCGGCGCCTGCCGCGCCGATTCGGCAATTTGCGACGACCCACCGATCACCGCGAGCCCGCAGGCGAGCGCGACCAGGGACAGCAGCTCGATTCCGAACCGCTCGAGAAGGCTGGCGCGATTGGCGCGGCTTAGCTCCTCGAAGCGGATGTGCTGCTGAACGCGCTCGATGAACGGCCGATCGGGCGCTCGCCGCCGCGGCGCGAGCGCCTCGGAGAGGAATTGGTCGAACCGAATGTCCGGGTCAGTCATCGGCATCTTGCAGCCTCCACATCTCGCGGCATTTCGATTTGGCGCGGGCGACGATAGTCTTGAGCGTTCCGAGCGGCATCTGCAGCAGCTCGGCCGCTTCCGAATGCGACCAGCCATGGCCGTCGCACAGGACCAGCGCGGCGCGCTCGTCGGACGACAACCTGGCGAGCATATCGGCGACCTCCGCCGCGCCTTCGCCGTCCGCGGATTGCGCCGCGGCCTCGGACCGCTCGGTCCGCGGCCCCGTCCGTCGGATTTCGTCGAGCAGGCAGCGCCATGCGATCCTCGTCAGCCAGGTCGAAAATCGCGCCCGCCCATCGTAGCTCGACGCGAACCGCCACGCCTTGAGGAAGGCTTCCTGGGCGATGTCGTCGGCGACATCCGGCGGCGCCATGCGCGCAAGAAAGCTCCGCAGCGGCCGCTCGTGCCTTGCGACCAGCGCTGCGAAGGCGAGCTGGTCGCCGTTCGCAGCGCGGGTGCACAATTCAAGGTCGTCGTCATTCCTGCTCGGCACGATCCGTCCGCCGGCCGCGGTTGAGCGCATAGTGCCGCAGCCACATCGCGGCGCCGATGATCAGCGGGAAGGACGCGGCGGCGATTGCGGAGCGCATCCAGCCGGTATCGCCGATGACCAGGCTCGCGACCACCATCGCGACCCCGAACGCGATCAGCAGCGTTGCGGTGCGGTCGTCGCCGCCCCGGCCCTCGATCGGCGCGCTCAACCGCTCGAGAAGCGGCTCGGTGGCGCTGGGATCGCGGTCGATGGCCTTGCGGATCGTGCGATGCATTATCGCCATCCCGACCAGGCGCATCAGGGAGATGGCGGTCAAAGCCAGCGCCGCGAAGGCGGTCACCATGACGATCATTTCGGTATCGGGCATGTCTCAAGCTCCTTGGGTTCGAGCTTAGACGCGACCGGCAGCCGGTTTGGATGTTCGGCTCGCGAAAAATTTCTAGTTTTTGATTTTCCAGCCGCTTTTCAGCAGCGCGTAGCAGGCCGCCCACAGCGCGAAGTTGAGCACCAGCAACAGCGCGGCACCGGCCCACAAAGGCGAATCGGTGATCCCGAGGAAGCCGTAGCGGAAGCCCGAGATCACGTAGAAGAAGGGGTTGGCGTGGCTGATCGCCTGGAAGGTCGGCGACAATTGCTCGACCGAATAGAAAGTGCCCGACAGCAGCGACAAGGGCGTGACGACGAAGTTGGTGACCGCCGCAGCATGGTCGAACTTGTCGGCCCAGATCGACGTCATG